>JANRLZ010000163.1:0-7337 GCA_033762055.1 Saprospiraceae bacterium | reverse complement strand
CGGTAGAATCGCAATCGTATGTCGCGCTGAACGAAAACAGCGCATGCATGTGGACAAGAGGCACGCTGACAAAAACATGGGTTGGTTTTGTATTCTTTTATACAAAAAAAGCGCCGCACAAAATCACCAGCATCGGGGTAGATCGGGGAATTACACCTCCGCCCGACAAAAGATTAACACCCGCTCCGGATGAAAAAAACCTGAAAAAAAGAACCCGCGACTACCTGCATGCACTGAAAGGGACGCCTTTCTTCTCCGGCAATGTGTTGATTGCCCGCAACGGAAAAATTTTACTGCATCAAGGTACCGGTTGGGCCGATGCCGAAAAAAAACAACACATCCGCCGCGACACCCGGTTTTATATCGCATCTGTCAGCAAAATATTTGTGGCTACCGCCATTTTGCAACTATACGACCGGGGGCTGCTTCAACCTGGCGACCCCTTGAGCAAGTTTATTCCCGCCTACCCGCGTCATATTGCCGATCAGGTGACGGTTCATCACTTGCTCACGCATACTTCCGGCATCGAACTCGATGAAATACCGGAGTTCAACGCGGCCGAACCGCACAACATCCAGGAAATGGTGGAACTTCAAATCCGGTATATCCCGCAGGTCAAAGAACTGTCGGAATATACCTTGCCGGGGGAATACAATTACACCAATGAAGGGTATGCTTTGCTGGCGCGTATCGTGGAAGTATGTAGCGGAATGGATTACTGGACGTATGTCAAAAGGCACATTTTCGAGCCCTGTGGCATGAAAAACACAGTTCCGGTCCACCTCAACCAGCAGCCGGGAAATACCGCTGTTGGCTATTCCAACCGCCGTCCGGCAGATGGCGCTTACCCGACGGCAGGCCAGACAGCGATTCATATTGCGCAAAATTCCTTTGCACATCCCGCCGGCGGCGTTTTTTCCACCACTGGAGACCTTTGGGCATTTTCCGAGCGGCTTTTCTCCGGAAAATTACTTTCTGCCCGCAGTTTTGAACTAATGACCCAATCGCAGGTACCCGTCTTTGAAAACAGCAGCTATGGATACGGACTGCGAATTGATAAAAGTACAGCCGGCACTGTTTGGGGGCATGGAGGCGATAAAGTCGGTTTTAACAGCCGATTGGATTATTATCCTGAATCGGGCTACACCGTTATTGTGTTGTGCAACAAGGATCAGGTGGCCAAAAACCTGGCTGATTTTGTGCAGGAGTTGCTTTATCGAAGTTAGAAACTGTTTTAAAACCTACCAACCCGGCGGCGCCCCTACCCTGCCAGCAGTTCGCGGGCGGTAGCAAGCGCGGCGTCGCTGGGCGGGTTGCCGCTGAGCATAATGGCGATGGAGCGCTCGCGTTCATCGGATGCGAGCAGGCGAACATTGGTGATGCTGCGCTGCGCTTCCACTTTTTTGTACACGAAATAATGCGCGTCGCCGCGCGCCGCGATTTGGGGGGTGTGGGTAATGCTGACTACCTGGTGACGGGCGCTGAGTTCCTTGAGAATCAGTCCCATTTTGAGGGAAACATCGCCGCTGATGCCGGTATCAATCTCGTCAAAAATGAGGGTGGGCAAAGGAATGGCGTCGGCGACCAGGCTTTTGGCGCAAAGCGTGAGGCGCGACAACTCACCACCTGAAGCCACATCTTTGATGGGCAGGGGTTTGGATCCGACGTTGGTGGCAAACAGGAACTGCACATCGTCGAGGCCGGTGGGGCCTAACTGATCCAGATCGGCGATTTGCACCGTCAGCCGCGCATGCGGCATGGACAGCTGTGTCAACATGGCGTGAACCCGTGTTTCGAAAGCGGGGGGAACAGCGCGGCGGCGCTCGCCGAGTGTGGCGGCGGTGGCGCGCAGCGATTTCTCCTGTGCGGCGATGCGTTGTTCGAGTGCGGCGATTTCTGCATCGAGGTTGAAATAGCCGCCAGTTTGGGCTTCCAGATCTGCCTGGATCTGAAGCAGTTCGGCGACGTCGGCGACGTTGTGTTTTTTTTGTAATTTGTAAATAACATTCAACCGTTCCTGAATTTCAGCGATACGCTGCGGGTCGTATTCCGTGCCTTCGGCGATCCGTTCGCAGTCTTTTGCAATATCCTGTAAATCAACGACCAGACTTTCGAGGCGTTCGCTCAGGGCAGAAAGTGCGGGCGAAAGTTTTCGGGTAGGCGCAATGCTCCGCGCGATTTCCTGTAATTGCCCGACGAGATTCATTTCACTTTCGGCGAGGTGGTTGTAGGCGGCGCCGTAACTGCGCTGGATGTCTTCGGCACTGCTGAGTTGGCTGAGTTCGGCTTCAAGGGTTTCCTGTTCTCCGTTGCTGAGTTCGGCCGCCTGGAGTTCGTCGAGCTGAAAACGCAGGAACTCCATTTCCCTGGCGCCGCTGCGACTGCGTTCGATCAGCGCGGCGAGTTGTTTTTTATCGGCGGTAAACTGGCGATAACCCTGCTGGTAGGTTTTGAGCAACACATTGTTGTCGGCCAGCGCATCAATCATCCGCAACTGAAAGTTGACATTGTGGATATCAAGCGTATCGAATTGCTGGTGCAGGTCAACGAGGTTTTCGGTGAGGCGTTGCAGCACAGAATTATTGGCGGGAGTGTCGTTGACGAATGCCCGGCTTTTTCCGGTGGGCGATAGTTCGCGGCGGATGACTACTTCGGGGTCGTAGTCCAGTTCATTTTCTTCAAAAAAAGCGCGCAAGTCGTATTCGGCAACGTCAAAATGCGCCTCCACCACACACTTTTCAGTGTCGTTGTAAAAAACTTTGGTATCCGCGCGCTCCCCCATGATGAGCCCCAAAGCGCCCAGCAAAATGGATTTGCCTGCACCGGTCTCGCCGGTGATAATGGTAAGCCGTTCTGAAAAATTGATTTCAAGTTTGTCTATCAGCGCGTAATTGCGAATGTGCAGGCTTTTCAACATAAAAAATGATTCGATTTTTCGATTGATTCGATTCTTCGATTGGAGTGATTAGGTCATTTGGTCAGACTGTTGCCGTCCACCGTTTTCCGTCTGCCGTTGAAAAAATTGAGGGCGAAAATAGTACAGTGGCGCAAATCGGGTTGGGAGATTTTAAATTTTTTGTTTTAAATTTATTAAAACAATATCTTTTTGCTTTCAAATATAAGTCAAATTGAAAACAACTCCAAATGTCTGCCGAATAAATATCATCGCGTTTCGATCAAATAAGGCCGGAACCCGGCAACGCACGCCCAAAACTAATTACATTTGAACTGAAAATTAGCCAAGTATATCATGCGCCTTCTGTACCTCGTTTTTTTACTGTCTCTTGTCACCCCTGCCCTTTTTGCCCGACCGGCATGTGATGCTTCCGACACCCTGCCGTCGCTGGTTTGCCCGTCCGACCTGACGGTGGTGTGCGAACAATTTGATCCGACGCTGACAGCCTATGGGGAGGCGTTTTTTTCCGGGAATTGTGCCCTGGAAACGCTCAGCGAAACACCCGATTACGCATTATTTGATACCCTGTGCAGTCGCGGAACGGTCTTCCGTGTTTTCGTTGCAACCGACACCTGCGACAACCAGCTTGCCTGCACCCAGCGCATATCGGTTTTATACCAATCCGGCTACTACGTCAGGTTTCCCGATGATGTGAACGCCACCGACTGCAACCAGGCCGGCTTCGGTGAACCTGTCCTTTGGGGCGATGACTGCGCCTTGATGTCGGTTTCCTCTTATGACGAAATAATAGACGGGGTACCCGACGCCTGTTTCAGGATTTCCCGCATCTGGCATGTCATTAACTGGTGTAATTACGATCCTCTGCAACCTTTGATCCTGGTTCCCAATCCGCAACCCAGTGCCCTGCTCCAACACAGTTCCAATCTTCCCGGTCCGGTTGTATCGGCTTGTGATGCCACGGCCCCCTGGTCGCCCACGGTCATAAAAATCAACCCCACAGACCCTGATCCAACCAACTTTTGCACGTTCTGGCAGGCAGCCGCCAACGGCTATCAATACAAACAATCCATTCGGATTACCGACATCACACCGCCTGTTTTAACGCCTTGTCCGACTACATCTCCCTATTTTCCGGATACCACTGAAAATGATGCCTTGTTCTGGCACAATGTTTTTTCACCCGATTTGCCGGCGCAGGACCATGCTGAAACTGCCGTTGATCTTTCCATGCAAATTACCGATAATTGTTCCGGAAGTAACAACTACCTCGGTTATTTGCTTTACCTGGACCTGGATGCCGACGGGCAACAGGAAACGGTGGTCAACTCGCAAACGCTGGGCAGCAATGGTCTGGGCTGGAATACCGTACACTACAACAACGCAAACACACCTGGGTATCAAGGAGGTACGCCACTCGGTTTTGACGACCGACCGGTTGCTGCCGAAGAAAAATGGGGGTTTGCGTTACAACAATCCATCAGTGGAAACGTGCTGACGGCAGCGCTACGCTGGAATACGGCGGAGGCGCCCAACAACTACACCTTGCCCCTGCTGCCTAATGGTCGGCATCGCATTCGATGGATCGGATATGATGGCTGCGGTACTAAAAATTACTGTGAATACGCTTTTCGCATAGGCGACACAACGCTCGTAGGCATCCATAAACCAACACCTCCCGACCAATTTTTCAAACATGGCATCATACCCAATCCATTTTCAGCCGCTACCGAAATAGAATTTACCTTGCAGGAACCGGCAACGGTTTTATGCCAGATTTTTGAAACTAACGGGAGGCCAGTCATCACCTATTCCGGTGAATACCCGAGCGGAAAAAATTCGATCCGCATAAGCAGCGAACAACTTGGAGCCGCCGGCATGTACGCCTATCGGTTGACAACAGGCCGGCGTTCGGCATGGGGGCGAATGGTATTAACGCCCGCCCAATGAAGCCGACAACAAAAAATCTTGCACATCAGAAGGGAGATATTGTAACAACGAATCAACGACTTTTCTACATTTGCCGCCAACATCCCGATTACTTTCTTTACAAATATGCTACAACCTGGCGACAAAGCCCCCGATTTTGCCCTCCGTGCCAGCGACAAATCGCTGGTCAAACTCTCGGAACAACGCGGTAAAAATGTGGTGCTGCTTTTTTTCCCTTTTGCCTTTACCGGCGTTTGCACCAAAGAACTGTGCATGATGCGCGACAGCCTTGCGGAATACGAAGGATTGAATGCGCAAATCCTGGCGGTTTCAGTGGACAGTCCTTACACCCTGGCGCGCTGGAAAGACGATCAGGGTTTTAACTTTCCCTTGTTGTCGGACTTCAACAAAACCGTGAGCAAAAAATACGACACCTTGTACAAGGAGTTCGGGTTGGGCCTGAAGGGCGTTTCGAAGCGTTCGGCTTTTGTAATTGACAAATCAGGGACAATTCGTTATGCGGAAGTACTTGAAAATGCCGGAGAACTTCCGAATTTTGAGGCGGTAAGAAACACCCTGGCGACCTTGTAATATTCCCACTTTCATAAAGATTTCAAGCAATGCCTGCCAACAAGCCGTTCTGGGAAGAAGATGAGGAAACCCTTGTCATGGACGAAGAAGATATAGACGCCGGTTCCACTTCACCGGCAAAGATAATCGTGTACAACGACGACCACAACACCTTCGAATGGGTGATTGAAAGTTTTATGGAAGTGTTGCGTCATACCAGCGAGCAAGCCGAACAACTCGCCATCATTATTCACAACAACGGAAAAGCTACCGTAAAATCCGGCGCAAAAAATGAATTGATTCCCCTTTGCCAGGCTTTGCTGGATCGCGACCTCACCGCAGAAATAGATGATGAATGAGAAATGATGAATTATGAATGATAAATGATGAATCCAGGAAAACATTCATCATTTATCATTCATAATTCATCATTAATTAATAAAACATTCGTTTTTTTCACAAAATCCTATTTTCATTATGGAAATTCTTGACCAACAAGGCAATCCGGAACAGCGCAAGGCAGACAACGGCAGCCGTATCGTCGCGTACATCATTGACGCATTGATTATGGGTGTGCTGTGGCTCATCCCCATAGCCGGCTGGATCGCCGGCGCTGCTTACGGCCTTACGCGCGATTCACTGCCCTTTCTCGACGGACAGAGTATTGGCAAAAAAGCGATGGGCCTGCGCGCGGTTACTGAAGCCGGCGAACCGCTCACCAACAACTGGGGGCCTGGTATTATCCGCAACATTGTATTGTGGATTCCTTTCTTCCCCCTGGTGGAATTGATCATTTTGCTCACCAACGAAAAAGGCCTTCGCCTGGGCGACCAATGGGCAAAAACCAAGGTGATCTCGGTTAAGTAAGGGCTGCTTTCTGCTTTTTTAACGGCGGCAGGCGCGCTTTCGCCTGCCGCCGTTCCTGTTTCAAGTCGCCCTCTCCCATCCATGCCCGTATTTTATCTGCCCGATGACGATTTTCGTATTTTCCCCCATCCCGACCGGGCGGAACCCAGTGGTTTGATTGCCATCAGCCGCGACTTGCACGAAGAACGCACCCTCATGGCCTATGCCAACGGCATGTTCCCCTGGTTTGAAGAAGACGGACATTTTTTCTGGTTTACCCCCGATCCTCGGCTGGTGCTTTTCCCGCATGAATTGCAGATTCACAAAAGCATGCGCTCCATTTTTAACCAAAATAAATTCCGTTACACCCTTGATACTGCTTTCGAGGCTGTCATGAGCGCTTGCGCCGCCGCCCCTCGCAACGAATCCGGCCCCGACAACACCTGGATCAATGAACATTTTATCGCCACCTACAAACGCCTGCACCAGCTCGGCTATGCCCACAGTGTGGAAGTTTGGGAAGGAGAAAACCTGGTAGGCGGGCTGTACGGCATTTCCATTGGAAAAATTTTCTACGGTGAAAGTATGTTTGCCGCCGCCCCCAATGCCTCCAAAGCAGGATTCATCACCCTCGTACAAGCCCTGCAATACAGCGGCTACTGGCTGATTGATTGTCAGGTAGAAACGCCGCACCTCGCCAGCCTCGGCGCACGCGGTATTTCCCGCGAATTATTTTACGATTACCTCATGAAAAACGCCTACGAACGTACCCTCACCGGCAAATGGCGTTTTGCCGATCACGGCCGAGGAATTCTTTTAAGGAGGGATGAAGGATGAAGGATGAAGGATGAAGGAGGAGGGATGAAGGATGAAGGATGAAGGAGGAGGGATGAAGGAGGAAGGAGGAGGGATGAAGGAGGAAGGAGGAAGGAGGAGGGATTTTTTGTGGATTGATACGGCGCGCGGCGATGGCTGCGCGCGTTTTTTTTTGGGGCCATCTCAAATATGGCCGGCGAATCGCCATTTGTTTCATCCCACGCCTGGCCATGCTGCGGATTAAAGCGCATACGCAACGCCT
>JANRLZ010000162.1:0-2322 GCA_033762055.1 Saprospiraceae bacterium | reverse complement strand
AGGTCGTCGTACTTATTTTTCACGATCACGGCAGCCGTTACGTGGGTAAAATCTACACCGCCGACTGGCTGCGCGAACGCGGATTCCTCGAAGATGAACTCAAAATCAGTGACCTCATTGCCCGGAAAAAAGACCGCCGCTTCTTTGGCGCGCAGGTGTCGGAATCTGTGCGTTCGGCTTTCAACCTGATGAAATCGCACGATCTGAGTCAGTTGCCGGTACTCGACGGCGAAAAAATCGTGGGCTCCATCACCGAAACGCAGGTGCTGCATTTCCTGCTGGAAAATCCGCTCCATAACTCGGAAAAACCGCTCCGCGAAGTGATGGGCGAAGCCTTCCCGATGGTAAAAGACGACCTGCCGATCAGCCAGCTCAATCGGTATATTTCCAAGGAAATTCCGGCGGTGATCGCCACCGACCGTTCCGGCGGGATGCACGTGGTGACGCAATACGATCTGATCCAGGCGATTTAGAAGCACATCAAATTTATATCAGGCGGCTGCCGAAATCTGGTGTTGCGGATACCGACGCACCTGAATGCATTCCAGTTGCAACAAGAATTTTTTGCCGCCTGCATGGGAAAAGGTGAAAGGCAGGTGTCGCCCCTGTCGGATGGCTAAAATGCGCTGGCGTTCGGCCAGGGGGCATTTTGCCATGTTGTGTGCGACTACACTGGATAATATGCCGGGCGAAGGATAGTTAAACACCCCATTCCGGCCTACCCCCGTTTCGACCTGCCATCCTAATGACTGCAAAAAAGAAAGCATGTGCGGCGAAGAAAATCCAAGCAGCTTCCTGACGCCCAGCAGCGGGTAAGCGGCAAGGGCGTAGGCATTCAGGGCCCATTTGATTGCCCCGCCCTGAACGGCTTCTGCGACCCACAGGCCGCACAATTCGGCAACACCTTCCTTTTGGATAAGGCATGCCAGGCGTTCATCCTGTGCGCCCACCGCCTTGGCCATGGGCAGACAAACCCCTTTGCCACGCTGTTTTTCAATACGAACGCCGCCCACCACTTCGCCGGAAGCAGTTTCGGCGACGATGACGGTGCAATCCGGGTTGTTGCTCCATTCTGGCTGCAGGGAACTCAAATTATGAATCCCGTATTCCTGTAAACGCCGCCGGTGACCAGCCAGAAAACGCCGACAGGTTTCCGGCTCATCCGGGGCACAAAAGGCGCGAATGTTAATTAAGTCGGCTGTTTTTTTATCGCTGCATACCGGCGCCTCACCAGGGATAAGGGCAGACATGTCGGGTACATATTCGGGATGAACCGGATTGTTTTCGGGTTGTTTGTCACAAATAAGCGTCTCCAAATCAACATAATAACGCCCTGAATCGCGAAACTGTCCGAGCAGTACCCGCCGGCTGACATCCGCGCCAAGCGCCCCGCCCAATGCAACTGAAGAAGCCAGTTGCGGCCATGAAGCAAGTTGTTTGCCGATCAGCGGCATACTTTCTTTCATACGTTGCGAGAGCGTTTCGGCGCCAATGATAGCCTGTACATAAGGTACTTTTTCGGCGGTACCGAGATGGCGCAGTTTTTCCGGCGTAAGGTCGCCGGCCAACCCGTGCAGCAACGGGCGTCCGGGTTCGAGATCAAAACGTTCCACATCCATCATACCACGATCGTTGGTGTCCATTAAAACAGGAATTCGCTGCGATCGGGCATACTGCCGCAGACTGATTTTTACATCCAGACTGTCGCATTCGTCGAACACGAGATCAAGTCGCCCGTTTTTCAGAAAGAAATCGGACATGTTTTCGGCGGTAATCCCTTCCGGGTATATTTCCACCCGAAGGAAGGGGTCTATCAGGGCAATTTCGCGTGCTGCGATTACTACTTTGGGCAATCCCAAATTGTGTACGCCCGTGCGAATGCGGTTCATGTTGCTCAGTTCGAGCGTATCAAAATCGGCCAGGCGCAATTCGCCGCAACCGCGTTCCATAGCCAGCGTCAGGGCAATGCTTTGTCCGACAGAAAGCCCGACTACGCCGATGCGTTTGGCGCCGAGGGCCATTTGTTCGGCAGCGGTAATTTTCAACTGGTTGCGGGAGGTGCGCAGTTCGATAAACGCTGCCTCGTCGAGCAGGTGTACCAGGCGATTTTCCCAGGCATACCAAACCCATACGCCGAGTTCGGAACTCGGGCGCCCGTTGAGATAAGCCTGCACTGCTTCGTCAAGGAACGCAGGGTTCTGAGCATTTTGCGGGTTGCGGGTTTTGATCAACTCCCTGATTTGTGACAGGATTTCGTCATGAACGACGATGGCGGGTTGCTGTTGCCGCAGTTGACCCAGGCGTTTTTTATCGTCCGGATTG
>JANRLZ010000161.1:0-17901 GCA_033762055.1 Saprospiraceae bacterium | reverse complement strand
AGCCAAAGCCACTGGAAAGCGTGCCGTTGGCATTGAGCCGAAAAATAACGCACTCCGCTTCTCCGAGCGTTATTCCTGCGGAAACCAACAACTTACCATCGTTCAGCACCTCTATATCTTTGGCATCCAGTCCATAAGTCGTCGGCATGATAAAGTGTTGTACAAGTCCATTGTTTCCAAAAGAAGGATCCGGCGCACCATCCGGAAGCAGTCGAACCATCGTCAGCGGATTCTTGCCCCACGCACCGAGCAGAATTTTGTGATCGGGCTGAACGGTGACACCCAGGATTTCCGGGAATAACCCTAAACCGCCCGACCATTCCCCGTTGTCGGCAAATGTGCCGTCCAGTGTGCCATTTTCATTACACCGTACCGCCGCAGGTATGGGCTGTTGATCCCCAACTATCCCGAAAACCATCACTTTCCCATCAAAATGGGGAACCGCGATGTAACGAAAATTGGCATGAAGCATACCATCGCCAAGGCTAAACTGGTGGTTGAAGCGGCCATTGTCTCCAAAATCAAGATCCTTGAATACACTTTGGGCATGGGCAGCAACCAAGGCAAAAAAGAGCATCGTAAACGTAAAGTAGTTTTTCATGACATTAAAGATTGAGTGAAGAGAAAAAGAAAGTTGTACAAAGGGGGAGAAAACTCCTCCTGTCGAGGGGTCAGTTTTTTATCAATTTGCCCCGGTACCCCCCCTGCAACCCATCTTCTGCCACAATCAGGTAACAACCTGGTGGCAGGGCGGAAATATCCACTTGCGTACCGGCAACAACTTGTTTTGCAAACAGGCATTGTCCCCAGACGTTATAGCACGACAGTTTGAATTCTTTAACATCCACCGGCGACTGAATTTGAATAAAATCATTCGCCGGATTTGGCATGAAGGCAAGTGGGGCGGTGCGTTGATCCGGATTAAAAGCACTGGAAATACCTGCTGAACAAATGGTCGTCGTTGTCAAATCCTGTACTGCCGTCTGACTGTTTGCGGCCACTGAGCCGCCGGCGCCGAAAGAGGAGAAAGAAAGTGAATAGGTATTCGGCGTGGCAGAGAGCGAGCGGATATCCGCGTTTTCGGGCCTGCAATTCAAAATCAAGCCGTTTGCATTGGTTTTAATCAAAAAAATATCCCGGCCTGCACCATTCCGGTATCCGACCGCTACATAACCGCCATCCGGGCAGGGCATGGCATGATACATATCGCCGGTACCATCAAAGTGATATTTAAAAGACCAGTCTACCTCCCCTTCCTGATCGGTTTTTATCAAATAGGCAACGTCATTATCGGCCCCGTTGCGGTTGGGGGTAAAAATGAACCCGCCGTCGGGACAACTTTCAGCGTTGATCCGGTAATTACCATCAGGAATTTTGTACCGTTTGCTCCATGCCAGTTCCCCATCAAGCGAATAACTCATCATCCAGGGTTGCTGGTGAAGCCCGTTTTCGGCGGGTACCCAGGTATGACTGGATGCGGTCATTCCGGCGCCACCGGGTGTAAGGCACTCGTTGCCTTCGTTGGTTGAGCCACCAAACTGTTTGCCTTCGATCAGCGCGCCATTGGGCTGTATACGCATCAAAATACCGTTGTGATTGCTCGAACTTACGTAGCAGCCGCCAGGTACCCATACGTCGCCATTTTCGGCGAGCATTGGCTCTCCCCCTCCGTCGCCGCCACTGGTTCCCCAGCGTTTGGCCCATTGGGCAACGCCGTCAAATCCGGTATTTACTACAAAAACATCCCAAAAGCCTGCGCCAAAACTTAAGGTCGCTCCGGAAACAAGGTATCCGTTCGGTGTTTCGCAAAGCCCCCCGCTTGCTTGTTCGTCGTTTGAACCACCGTATGTCCTGGACCAGATCAGTTGGCCGTCGGGGGCAAATTTGACCAGGTACAGGTCGGTGCTTCCTGTGCCAAAACTCCGGCTTTCGCCGTAGGCGATAAAGTTACCGTCGGAACAGGCCAAAATAAACTTGAAAAATTCGCTGGATGCCCCCCCGTAGGTCGCAGACCAAAGGATGTTGCCGGCGGCGTCGAATTTTATCAGCAAAGCGTCGGCAGCGCCATGATTACCCGCCGTCGTGCTGCCTGCCACGATGAATGTGCTGTCGGACAATACATGTACAAATTGAGCCTCGTCGTCGCCCGCCGTGCCGTATGTCTTTTTAAAAGTCGCTATTTGAGCGGCAAGCAGCAAGGAAAAAAGACAACATATCAGGGTGAGCACCGGGCGTTTTATGGCATCAGGAGACGGGAAAAAGAGAGAAGTAAACATAACAAGCATTGTTTTGTGGATGAGTGAACAGGTTGACACGGGGCATGATGGTGATTTTCCTGTTAGGTAAGCACAGACTTTCCGGCTGCTTTTCTTTTTTCTAAAACAGACCTCCCCGTCTATTTTCCTTCAAAAATCAAAGAAGCCAAAGAAACACGCTGTTTTTACGCCAAACAGCAAAATCCCATCATGCTTAACGGCACAAAAATGAGGTCGCCGGCAGAGCGCCGGCAACTACGATTTTTTCAATTTTTCCAAATAAACAAGGAAGCAAAGAGGCGGAGAAACAGCCGGGATAAATGGAAAATACCCGGTAGAAATGGTCAAAACCGGTCGGTATCGTCCCATATCCGGGGTGGGTAAGGCTGCCCGTTTTTCCAAACAGAAAACGCTATTCCAGGTGACTTAACAGCCATTCTTTTTCCAAAAGGCCCGGCATTTTTCGCACAGATTCGGCAATTTCGGTTCTTTTGGGATTATTTTTGTCCCATCCATACTGGTGCAGGAGCAAGAATTTTCTAAGCATTTGATCGTATTTACCCTTGATCTGTTTGGATAAAGCGGATCGGCGAATCTTTTGCTGCAGGGCATTGATGCGTGATTCGACCAAAGGGCTTCCGGTTTCGTAAAGAATTTTTATTCTGGTTATTTCCGCCTGAAAATTGAAGTTGACATCTTTAAAATCGCAATACGTTAAATACTGTTCGGCAAGGTCATATTCCTTTATCGAGAAATAATAAAATGACAAGAGCAGGTGATAAATCTCCTGCGGATACAGGGTGCCGCCGATGCGTTCGGGCGGGTGTTTTTGCAACACATCCAGCACTTTTTCGTGCGCGCCAATGCGCAATCCGCTTCGGGTGATGTTCCGTAACGCAAATGAAAATATTTTCCCTTCATGGTATAAATACCCCGCTTCAAGATGTTGCGTAAGCAGTTGAAAATGCTGTTCCCATCGCTCCAACTGGTCGGACTGCTGGATCCATTTCATGTAAAACATGCGCAGATAAGCCATAAAATTCTGAAGGTGAGTGGGCTCTATGTCATCCTGTCTTTCGTATAGTCGGGTCTCGAAAGCTTTCACTGCGGAAAAATCAAACGGGTTCTGATAGATCGCCAGAACCATCCAATACAACTCCGACACCTTGTTTTCTCCCAGCTTCATCGCTTTCAGCTGTGCTGCAATTTGTATCTGCTGTTTTAACGAATCGAGCGCCAACATTTCCATCTGGTGCGCCATTTGGCAAAACAACTCTGTTTTTGCCGTGATATAAAACCGATCCAATGCATTCGCCTTGGCTACCTGGCTGACCCCATGTTTTTCTATTCCGGAAAAAAGCGCCGAGAAGTCGGTGGCGACTTTTTCCATCTGATAATATTCCAAAAAAAGCGATTCCCCAGCCTGTTTTTCCTGCTCCAGCAGTTGGCGTATGTGTTGTTCGCTTGCCAGAAAACGCTCTTCCATGCCGTTTTTCATGTAAAAACGCGCTACTTCCAATTCTTTCATTCTGTCGGAAGTGTTTGTATCCAGCGACTGGATGAAAAGGAATTTTTTAGTCAGTGTCAGTAAGGAAGAGGCCAGGTTGTCAATCGGATTTTTTTTGTTTTCCAGGTAAGGTTTGTCGGGAAAAAAATGCGCACTCAGTTGTTTTTTATCCAGCACTGGCGATAATCCATCGGCGCTATAGCGAATAATCAGGTCAAAAAGATTCAAAATATCCTTGCTCATCCCGTATGTAAAGTAGGGCGATTGCAGAAACAGGCGGAGTTTTTTGATCTCGGCCGGCTGCAGGTGCTGGAGTATTTCAATCAATTTTCGATTAATCATGGCGCATCAGGCTTTCAATTCCTTTAATGCCAGCCAGGCCATCAGTCCCATACCGGTTTCGAGGGCTGCCTCGTCAATGTCAAAGGTTTCGGTGTGGATAGGCGAGGTAATACCTTTGGAAGGATTGCCGGTGCCCAGCCGATAAAAACAGGCGGGCATGACCTGGGTGAAATAGGCAAAATCTTCGGCGGTCATGCGCAGTGGCAAGTCCACCACCTTGTTTTTTCCCAAAAACTCGATGGCCCACTGTTTGGTGCGTTGTGTCAGCGCTTCGTGGTTCACCAGTACGGGGTAGCCCTTCAGGATATGGAAATCGCAGGCCGCGCCGTAGCCTTTGGCCACGCTTTCCGCGATTTTTTTCATGCGTTTATGGGCTTCTGCGCGCCATTTTTCGTGCATGGTGCGGAAGGTGCCCACTAATTTTACTTCGTTGGGAATGATGTTGGTAGCGCCGCCGGTCGAGTTGATTTTTCCGAATGTCAACACCGTCGGCACGGCCGGATCGGCATAACGGCTTACCAGCTGTTGCAGCGCCACGATGATCTGGGCTGTTACGGCTACCGGGTCAATACATTCCTGCGGCATGGCGCCATGTCCGCCCCGTCCTTTTACGGTCACATAAATTTCATCGGCGGAGGCCATATAAATACCTGGCTTCAGTCCGATCATACCGGCTTCGAGCGGCGGGTGCACATGTTGTCCATAAATGCTGGCCGGGCGCGGATTTTCCAGCACCCCGGCAGCGATCATCAGACTTGCGCCGCCGGGCAGTTTTTCTTCGCCGGGTTGAAAAATACATTTCACCGTACCTTCAAACGAATCGCGCAACTCCTGCAAAATGCGCACCGTCCCCAACAGGGAGGCGGTGTGCGCATCGTGTCCGCAAGCGTGCATGACCCCTTCATTTTTTGATTTATAGGGTACATTATTTGCTTCAAGTATGGGCAAAGCATCCATATCGGCGCGCAGGGCAATGGTTCGTTTACGCGGGTTTTTGCCCTTAACGAGTGCCACAACGCCATTATCCGCCACACCGTGTTGGTGCTCTACGCCCAAGGCTGCCAGTTGCGCCGCCACGTATCGGCCGGTTTCCACTTCCTGAAAAGAAAGCTCCGGGTGTGCATGCAGGTGCCGGCGACAAGCGATGGTATCGGCGTGAAAACGACGGGCGAGTTCCTGTATTTTTTCTTTCATGTGCGGGATGTTTTGGCGGGCGGGTCAAAGTAATTTTTTAAAAACGGATGACTGAATACCGCGAGTAAAATGATGCTTACGCCAACATAAAAATTCGGACTGAGTTCTTTGTCTTCACGAAAAAAAAGAGCCGCTAAAAATACGCCATACACCGGTTCAAGGTTGATGGTCAGGTTGGCGCCAAACGCCGATATATGGCGCATGGCCAACAGCGTCAGATAATAGGGTAACAAAGTACAAACCCCCGCCAGCAACCATAACCAGAGCCAGTCGCCGGCTTGCGGCATTATCCTGGTTTCGGGGTTATTCAGCCACAAAAAAGGCATTGCCAACGAGCATATCAGTACGCCGCCACCCAATTCTACCAAACTCATCAATAATGGCGGCGGCGGATGATGGTCAATCATTTTTTTATTCAGGGTGGAAAAAACAGCGGCCAGTAACGCGCCCAGAATACCCAGAGCGAAACCGGTTTGCATCCCCCAGTCGAGATTGCCCAAAATCAGGGCAATGCCGGGTAAAATCAGGATGCCCAGCGCCAGTTCATACCACTTTACCGATTGGCGCAACAAAGCGGGTTCTACCAGAGCCGCAAAAAAAGAAGTGGTGGCCATGGTAGCTACCGCCACCGAAGCGTTGGAAAGTTTGATGGCGCCATAAAAACACAACCAGTGAGTTCCGACCAGCATTCCGATCCCCAGCATATACAGGTACCGGCGTGTACCGATGTCCTTGTACTGTCGGCGAGGCACCAGCAGGAGCAACGCCGCGCAACACAACACCACCCGCCACCACACCAGCGGCAGGGCTTGCAGTGAGATCAGTTTGCCCAAAATAGCCGTAAACCCCCAAATCAACACACAAAAATGAAGCGCAAGATAGGCGCGTAGTTTGTCGCTCATGCGGCGAAGGTAGCGCAGGATTGGATTTTCTCTTTTGCAATAAGCGCCGAAAATATGTGGCTGAAACCTTTACTTTGCCGACGAGAATCAACGCCCGGTTATGTCCAAAAAAAAGAAACAAAACATTTCCGCTACTTCCACGCCTGCGACACCGCGGGGTCCCGGCGCCCCGGCCATCTCCGAACACCTGCTGCTCGGCGGCTGCCTTTTGCTTACTTTTATCGTGTTTGCCAACACCCTCGGCGCCGGGTTCGTCAACTGGGACGACCACGGTTACCTCTGGCTTAATCCAATGGTAAAACCGATTGGAAGCATGGATCTGGGGCAAATCTTTAGCGGGCACACCCACGGCAACTACTCACCGCTGGTGGTCATTACATACTGTTTCGAACATACCTTCGACACGGTCGTGAAGCCCGGCCAGATGGCTGTCGAGAACTTTCAGCCGTTTTTGTACCACCTCGATAATGTATTACTGCATCTGGGCGCTACCACGATGGCTTTTTTCTTTTTACGCGCCCTGGGATTGAGTGGTTGGGGACTGGCTTTGGGCACGGCGTTGTTCGGCATCCACCCCATGCGCAGCGAGAGCGTGGCGTGGGTAACGGAGCGAAAGGACGTGTTGTATGGTCTGTTTTACATTGCCGCATTGCTCAACTACTGGAAATACCTGCAAACGCAAAAAGGGAAGTTTTACGGCCTCACGCTCCTTTTCGGCCTGCTTTCGCTATTTTCAAAAATTCAGGCGGTTTCGTTGCCCCTTTCCATGCTGGCGCTCGACTGGCTGGCGGGCCGCGATGTAAAAAGCATCAAAATTTGGGTCGAAAAAGCGCCATTTTTTTTGTTTTCACTGGTATTTGGCCTGGTAGGCATTCATTTTCTCAATGAAGCCGAAGGATTGAAAGACACCGGTTATTCCATGACGGAGCGCTTCTTTTTCGCGGCGGCATCCCTGTGCAATTATTTTTGGAAACTGCTGGTGCCTGCCGGACTTTCAGCCTATTACCCTTATCCGAAAGCGGGCAATCTGCCGGCCCTGTATTATGCCGCGCCACTGGCTTTGGCGGCAATTGCCTGGTGGGTGTGGCGTTCGCAAAAAACATCGAAAACGATCGCTTTCGGCGTGCTGTTTTTTTTGGTGAATATCGTTTTCGTGTTGCAATTCAAAGGCGCAGGGAAGGCTTTTATGGCCGATCGTTTTACGTATATCCCCTATCTCGGTTTGTTTTTTATCCTGGCAAAAACGTATTCCGACATCGAATCGGGGCAGGTTAAATCGGCGCTAAAACCCCTGCTCCCTTACCTCGCCGGCGGCTTTGTCGGCATTTGCGCGTTGCTTACTTTTTTGCAAAACAACCACTGGAAATCAAGCATCGCCTTGTGGGAAAACGCCTCGGCCAAAAATCCGGGCGACGCCCTGAGCTGGTCGAACCTCGGACTGGCCTACGACGACCTTGACGAGCATGAGAAATCGGTCAAAGCCTATGAACAGGCGATTAAAGTGGACCCGAATTATTTTGATGCGCACTTCAACCTCGCCGTTTCGTTAAACAAGTTGAAACGCTACGACGAGGCGGCCCGACTTTTTGAGCGCTGCATGCAAATCAAGCCTGATTTCCCCGATTCCTGGTACGGGCGCGGACAGGTGTGGGTTAGTAAAAACGATTATGCCAAAGCCATTGCCGATTTTGAAAAGGCGATACAAATGGGATCCAAAGAACCTGCCGACAAACTGCAATCAAGTCTTGGAATTGCATATGCCGGCGCAGGACAACATGAACGTGCCATTGCGGCTTTCGACCGGGCCATTCAGGCGCAAGCCGATCCGGAGCACCATTTCCGAAAAGGAAATTCGCTGGCATCCCTGGGCAAAATGCAGGAGGCGATTGCTGCTTACGACGCTGCGCTGGGCATTGCCCCCGATTATGCCGAAGCCGTGAACAACAAAGGCAATGCGCTGGCCAGCATGGGTCGCTTTGCCGACGCCATCGCTGCCTTCGACCGGGCGGTACAACTAAAGCCGGAAGCCGTCAATTTTCGTTTCAATCGGGGCATGGCCAAAAACTCGGCAGGCGACAAGGCCGGCGCCTGTGCCGACTGGCAACAGGCGGCAATGGGAGGGTATGCCGCAGCACAGGGGTTGATGCAGCAATTTTGTCGGTAGCGTTTATAGTCTAAATGAGGAACGAATATGAATTCAAGCACCCTCGAACTTGCAACCGAACTCATCAGAGCGCCATTCGAACTCGAAGCGGCTCCACCGCCCGGAACCGAGGAAGAATTGCTGGCGCTGCTGGCATCCCGCGTGGAGGAAATGTTGGCCCACCGACCGGAATACCTCATGAGTCTGCTCTACCGCCTCGATGTTTTGGAAGAAAAAATCCGCCCGGCCATGCACCCTGGCGCCCCGGAGCCCGTGCATATCGGATTGGCGCGACTGGTATTGGAGCGACAAAAACAACGCGCCGAAACAAAACTTACCATCAAGCCGGAGCCTTTGGAAGGCCTGGATGGCTGGGAATGGTAATCGGGCTGCAACCACCCGTAAATCCGGGTGTTATAGGTGAAAAATCTGCCGCACCGCGCTACCTTTGCGCCCGCATTTTTTACCTAACCAATGCAATTATAAAAAATCATGCAGAAGCCAAGCACTGCCCGGGAAGACCGCTACCAACACCATGACTACTACGGCGTAGACGAATTGCTCAGCTCCGAACATCTGCTCGCTCGCGACGCTGTTCGCCAATGGGTAAAATCGGAGGTAAGCCCTATCATTGAAGATTATGCCAACCGCGCGGAATGCCCTACACACTTGTTCAAAGGGCTGGCCGAAATTGGCGCCTTCGGCCCTTCGCTACCGGCCGAATACGGCTGCGGCGGCATGGATGAAATCGCCTACGGCGTCATCATGCAGGAGCTCGAACGCGGCGATTCCGGCGTACGATCCATGGCCTCTGTGCAAGGCTCGCTGGTTATGTACCCGATTTACCGCTTCGGGTCGGAAGAACACCGCCGCCATTACCTGCCCAAACTTGCCAAAGGCGAACTGATCGGTTGTTTTGGCCTCACCGAACCCGACGCCGGCTCCAACCCCGGCGGTATGATTACCAACGTAAAAGACGACGGAGATGCCTATATCCTGAATGGCGCAAAAATGTGGATCACCAACTCTCCAGTAGCCGATATTGCCGTGGTTTGGGCCAAAAATGAAGAAGGAAAGATCATCGGGCTGATCGTGGAAAAAGGGATGAAAGGCTTTTCTGCACCCGAAATTCACGGCAAATGGAGCCTGCGCGCCAGCATCACCGGCGAACTGGTTTTTGAAGACGTTCGGGTACCCAAGAAAAACGTGCTGCCCGGTGTGGTCGGCCTTAAAGGCCCGCTGTCCTGCCTGACCAAGGCGCGCTATGGCATCGCCTGGGGCGCCATCGGCGCTGCGCTCGATTGCTATGATTCCGCCCTGCGTTATTCACAGGAACGCATCCAGTTTGGCAAGCCCATCGGCGCCTTCCAGTTGACCCAGAAAAAACTGGCTGAAATGATCACCGAGATCACCAAAGCACAATTGCTCGCCTGGCGCCTCGGTTCCCTGGCCAACGTCGGTAAACACACCCCTGCCCAGGTTTCGATGGCCAAACGCAACAATGTGCACATGGCCCTCGAAATCGCCCGCGAAGCCCGCCAAATCCACGGTGGCATGGGTATCACCAACGAATACCCCGTAATGCGCCACATGATGAACCTCGAAACAGTACTCACCTACGAAGGTACCCACGACATCCACCTGCTCATCACCGGCCAGGATGTAACCGGCCTGGCGGCTTACGAATAACAGACGCGGAAGAACCTGTCTCACAGGTTGAAGTTCAGACAGGATTTACAGGGTAATTACCCTAAAAAGGTAAAAAAACTGTAAATCTTGTCAGTTCTGTCTGAAAACATGCTGTGAGACAAACTCCTCACTTATCAAAATTTTTGAGCGTGACCAGCATGGCGAGAAAAACGTTGTAGATCACGTTCATGGGCAATTGCAGGATCGCTTCCTGAAAATAACAGGCAACAGCCAACATAAACAGCCAGGTCGTAATGGCTGCATACAACGATTTGATAAACGGATCGCGGCAACGTATAAAATAGTAAAGCCCTGTGCGAAGTACGACGTAGTGGAAAATAGTATAGAGAATCAGACCTATCCAGCCCAATTCAACACCCATACGCACAAAACTGGAATCGTGCGGGAATTTGGCTAATTCCGACTCCGGATTAAACCGTTTGCCCCAGACGCCACAACTACCCAACCCGCCCCCGATGGGGTGACTTTGGATGTATGGCTGGATTTTTTTCTGGTTGCTCAAACGCAGGTTCATCGAACTGTCCTCGGTGGGTTTGAATGCCGATTGTATCCGGTAAATTACGCCGCTACTGGTAGATTTTAACACAAAACCAGCACCCAGCACGGCCAGAATCCCGCCTATCAACACTACTTTTCTGCTCAAAATCAATCCCGCAAAAAAAACGGCGCCTACCGGCAGTAATCCAAATGCCGTGCGTGTACCAGTATAGGCCGTGGCCCACAGTGCGATTAAACCCATGAATGCCAGTACAATTTTATGCTGCCTTTTGGTAGCGCCAACCACCATCGCCCCGCAAAAAACAGCAAAACACACCATGAGTATCCCGAAAGTAGTCGGATCGTAACAAAAAGAAGGAATACGCACCATGTTCCATTGGTGATACAACTGGTAGCGCTCCTGGTCGGCCATCATCCAGATGGTTTCCTGGGCGTTAAAGCCAAAAAAGTATTGTTTCAATCCGTAGAGCGCGCTGGCAAAACACATCAAGATAATGAGCTTAAGGATCGCCATGACACCCGCCCGGTTGTCCTTGAATGCATACGCGCCTATAAAAAACACCACTTGCTGAATTGCCACGCTGCGTACGGTGTACAACCAGGCCATTTTAGATTGCGCCTCGGGGTTGAGTACCTGCATAAAATTGTAATACAACCACACCAGGATCATGTAACTGAGCGGCGATTTGGCAAATGCCCAGTCGCGCTCCTTGATTTGCCGGAGTAAAATACCCACAGCACTCAGCAAAATGAGCAGGTCGAGCAGGGTGCCGATTGGCGCATCCGTGTATTTCAGCGCAAATGGAATGGCCAGCGAGACAAACAACATCAGCCCGATCGCAAAGGTGATATTGAACAAACAAAACAACACCAGCGGAATCCCGATCAGTCCGATGAACAGCACCACGCTCAGTTTCAATTCGAGGGTAGAAAGCAGATAGGACAACGGCAGTGTTGCCAACAGCAAGAGTGCCAGTCCGAGCGGACTGCCCAATTTTTGCGCGACGAGTTGTTGACGCGCCCAGGTTTTTGTTTTTCCCCAAAACGAGGTGTCACGGGGTTGAAATAATTCTTGCAAAACCGGTTAATCTATGAAAAATGGGTTTAGACAGCCGCTTATTGTTCTGGAATCAGACAAACTATCCCGTCAAAAAAACAACACTTTCAGGAATATTCCCGCCAGCGTGACAATGATAAAAACGTGCATCATGATTTCGATGCGACGCTGATATGGGGTGAGGGGTTCTTTCATGTTGTAAAATCGGAGAAGGCACGCGCACTGTGCCGTACCGCCAGAATGTCTATTTTTTCGGGATTGGACAAAGAATACATGATGCGATGTTGATGTATGATTAACTCTCGAATGCTTTTTATGGCCAATTCAGGCACAACTCTACCTAAAAAAGGAAAACTTTCAAGTAATGCCGCTTTTCGATGATTTCTCCCACGATTTCTTCTGCTTTTGCATCCGAATACATGGAAAGAAATTCATAAATAGCATGTAAGTCATCGGCGGCATTTTCCGACCAGACTATTTCTCTTGCCATGTGCGAAAACGTTTCTTGATCCCAGCATGGCTTATGCTATTGCCTTGTTTGATATCCAGCAGGCCGGCTTGAATTCCTTCCAGAATTTGCAAGCGTTCCAGAAGTACATCGTATGGCAAAGCATCAATTTCTTCTTCAAGTTCCAACCGATCAAGTGTTGGGGCCATCTGCCTCAAATTTCCCAATAGCGCATGATATTTCAATCGAAGGATGTGCATCAGGACATCGCTTTGATCGGAAGCCGAAAGACCGCTAATCGAGGTTTTTACTGTTTCTACTGTATTCATCGTACAAAAGTAAGTTTTTTACCGGTTTTCTGCGCCTTCCAGGACCTTCCATAACTGCCGGATACGGGCTTCCCAGGTATTGGTTTGCGCCAGAGCGATGCGGCGGCGAATCCGTTCCGGATCGTTTTCCTGCAAAGCGTGTTCGATTTGCCTCAGAAAGACTTCCGGTGTTTCCGCCAGATAACAATGCCCTGCGAAAGTACGGATATCTTCCGAAAAACAGGTGCTTACCACCGGCTTGCCCGCCGCGAGGTATTCATTTATTTTTAAGGGATAAATGCTGAATGTCA
The DNA here is from genome assembly GCA_033762055.1 of Saprospiraceae bacterium. Lineage (GTDB taxonomy): Bacteria > Bacteroidota > Bacteroidia > Chitinophagales > Saprospiraceae > M3007. The sequence goes on along the minus strand of JANRLZ010000161.1, from coordinate 5,226 downwards.
GGGTATTGCACAAAAAAGGTATCAACACGCAATCCATGTGCTGCAACAGCGGCGGCAAATCATGCAACGCGCGCGCACCGGCAAAAACGACGTTCGGCAACCGATCCAGTCCAATGGCTGCCGGCATTTTGCTGTTCAGCGGGCCAACGAGCAGAAGGGTTTTTTCGGGAAAATGAAGCGCAATTTTTTTCAGCAACGCATAATCAATCCGCAAATCGTCGAGATTGCCGACAAACCCGATTACCGGCCCTTCACGGCCGGCAAGCAGTTCGGGACGAGGGTATGTTTCCGTCAGCACCTTTTGGAATACCGAAAAATCAGCCGCATTGAAATAGGATACGATACGCCGGGCAACGGGCGCCTTTAGTCGCGCCAGGTTGCTGGAAGTGACAAAAGTAAAATCAGCCTGTCGGCAAGCTTCGTTTTCAAGTTGTTCGCCATGCCGGGCGGTGTAGGCATTTTGGGTAATATCGTCAATGCAGTGATAAATACAGGCTTTTGCTCCGAACCCGGGCGGCAGCCATCCGGCATAAAAAGGGTTGTAGCAGTTGATGAAAATAAAGTCGCGGACTTGTTCCGATTGCAGCGCCCGGCGGATGGCGCGCAGCACGATACCGTTGTTGAATCGTTGAAAAAAATCGTACACCCGTCCGGGCGGCAACCAGTTGATCGGCAGCGTGACGGGCGGTGTGACGGCCACAAAATTTTCGGGAATGGAATCGAGCCTTTCCACGGCATTTTGCCCGAACAAAATACGCCACAAACGACGACGCAGCACCTTGTCTTTTTGCCGCAAACCTTTTACCACATCCCAAATCGAATACGGGTGGTTGACGTACACGACCCGTGTTTGTTGCGCCAGCTCACGCGCCATCGAAAGCGAAATGGACGAGTAGGGGTTATCGGTGCGGAAAAGTGAAAAAAATACTACGTTTGGCTGCATCGGTTTTTACATAATCGGTGTCTGACAGCGGCCGTTCGCCGTTCTTATTCCCCTGAAAAGCGAAAAAAACGAGGAACTCCGGACTTCATTTAGATTTTGTGGCAAAATTCAAACCAATCATATTTAACAATGAAAAAACTGTTGCTCTTTTTACCGGCACTCGGCTTGTTTGCCGCTTGCCAGCCCAACAACAAAACGGCGGCTGCGCGAGAGCCCCAACAATACACCATCGAACAATTTTACAAAACCAAAGCCACCGGCGCAGGCATTTTTTCGCCCGACGAGCAAAAACTGCTCGTTCACTCCAATGAATCGGGTATTTTTAACCTCTATGAAATCAATATCGCCGACGGCGCAAAAAAAGCGCTGAGCAACTCGACGGTCGAGTCGTTTTTCGCCATTGATTATGTGCCGGGTTCCGGCGAAGTGCTGTACGCAGCCGACAAGGGTGGCAACGAAATCAGCCATATTTACCTGTTGAAAGCCGACGGAACCAGCCAGGATCTTACGCCGGGCGAAAAGGAGGTAACCGGTTTTACCGACTGGGCAAAGGATAAAAAATCCTTCTACTACACCTCCAACAAACGCGACGAACGCTTTTTCGATTTGTATCAAATGAATGTCGGAACCTGGCAACCCAGCCTTGTATACCAAAACAACGACGGCTACAATGTGGACGCCATTTCGCGTTACGGCGACTGGGTTGCCCTGAGCCGCTCGGTGACTACCAGCGAGAATCAGTTGTTCCTCTACGACGTAAAAAACAAACAGTTGAAGGAAATTTCCGACCCGGCACAGCCCGGCGCTTATGGCACCACCGGCTTTAGCGCCGACGGAAAAACATTCTATTACACCACCGATGTGGGCAAGGAATTTGCCTATCTCATGCGCTACGACCTGGCAGGCGGCGAACGCAAAACCGAATACGAAACCAACTGGGACGTCATGTACGCCTATCAGTCGGAAAACGGGAAATACCAGGTAATCGGCATCAATGCCGACGGCAAAAACAAACTCGTCATCCGTGATGCCGCCGGCAAGGAAGTGGCTTTCCCGGCCATTGCCGACGGCGATGTAACTGCCGTCAATATAGCGCCAAGCGAAAAATGGATGCGCCTGTCGGTCGGCACCTCCAAATCACCCAACGATCTTTATGTGTACAATTTTGAGAGCAAGGAACTCAAACGCCTCACCAACAACGCCTCGCCGGAAATCAATCCCGACGACCTTGTTACTGCCGAAGTTGTACGTTACAAGTCGTTCGACGGACTCGATATACCCGCCATTTATTACAAACCTCTTAATGCCTCCGCCAAAAACAAGGCGCCGGCCCTGGTATGGGTACACGGCGGTCCGGGCGGGCAATCGCGGGTCGGGTACAGCTCGTTTATTCAATATTTGGTTAATCACGGCTACGCCGTGCTGATGGTCAACAACCGCGGCAGCAGCGGTTATGGCAAATCCTTTTTCAAAATGGACGACAAAAACCACGGCGAAAAAGACTTGCAGGATTGCATTTACGGCAAAAAGCACCTTCAAACCCTGGACTATATTGACAAAGACCGGATCGGTATCATCGGCGGATCGTATGGCGGATACATGACCATGGCCGCCATGACCTTTACACCGGATGAATTCAAGGTAGGGGTGAATATTTTCGGAGTTACGAACTGGCTGCGAACGCTGAATTCCATTCCACCCTACTGGGAATCGTTCCGTAAGGCGCTCTATGCCGAGTTGGGAGACCCCACCACCGCCGATTCTGTGCGCTTGCATCGAATTTCACCCCTTTTTCACGCGAAAAATGTAAAAAATCCGATCATGGTTTTGCAAGGCGCCAACGACCCGCGCGTGTTGCAGGTGGAATCGGATGAAATTGTGGAAGCCGTAAAAAAGAACAACGTGCCGGTAGAATATGTGGTATTCCCCGACGAGGGCCACGGTTTTGTAAAAAAGGAAAATGAAATGCGCGGCTACAGCGGGGTACTGACTTTTCTGGACAAACATTTAAAAGCGCCCGCTCCGGTGAAGCAATAGAAGGTACTTTAGTGCATGTTGGGGATTTTTTGACCTGTTCGGAAAATTCCCAACATGCATTTCCTTATTCATCCCGCTACCTCAAATGGGTGATTTACAACTGTACACCCAGGGTCACATACCAGCCGCGGCCGTCGGCCGGGATGATGCCAGGGCCGGGGTAAGCATCGGCACGGCGGGTGAAATAATGCGCATCAAAAAGATTGTTGCAACTGGCCTCGATGCTGAGCCATTTCCAGGCCCAGGCAAGCGATAAATCGGCCACGGCATAGGCTGGTATGATGCCGTTAACTGCCGACGCGGTGCGGCGGGCGTTGGTGGCGTCGGTGAAATGTTCGGCGGTAAAAGCCCAGTTAAAACTGCTCCGAAAACTGCCCCTGGTCCAACTCAAACCGGTTCGAAAAGTGACCGGCGGCACCAGTTCCACCCATCGGTTGCGAATACTGGCATCGTCGGTATTTACATAGCGGGCGTCAATAACAGAAGCATTGATAAACAGGGACAAGCGTTGCGAACTGTCCTTTGGCGCGATAAGGCGCCACAGATTGGCTTCTGCAAAGGCTTCAATACCGATGTTGCGGGCATCCGAAATATTGGTGCGGAGGCGGTAATCGTTGTAAAGGGGCGGCTGATCGGCTTTCAACAACTGCCCGATTCGATCTTTGTAGGAAAGATAAAAAGCCGTTACATCCGCATACCACCAGGAATTGCGCCGGGTGCGGAGGCCAAGATCGGCCGTGTACCCGCGTTCGTCGCGAATATTGGGGTCAACTCGCCCATTGGGGTTGTCAATGCGCAGATCGGTAAAGTTGATGGCCCGGTAATTTTGAGAAATATTGGCGTACAGTTCAAGCATTTTGCTCGCTTTCCAACTGGCGCCCAGTCCGAACAACACAAAAGAGCGTCGGCGAGACAACGTTTCCTGTTCGCGATTTTCTGCGATCAAATTTCCTGCGAAATCATAGACCCGTTGCTGGTAATATCCGTCGGCAAATGTTTGAATATTTTCAAACCGCAAACCCGGTGTAAGACTAAATTGCGGGGAGATCCAGAAAATGTTTTCCGCGAAAGCGGCATAGTTGTAATTGGGAAAGGAGAAATCGGATTTTTCTACGTTGTCGGGGTTCAGGAATTGAAATTCAGGGCCATTTCCGTTGTTTCCTTCTCCTTGCCGGGCGGTCGTAAACCCTCGGTACACCCTGCCGCCAAATGCCAGGGCGTTATCAAATTTGCCCATTTTGTAGCGATGCAACACCCGGGTTTCGTTGCCGACATTGTCGAAGGTACCGCTGATCAAATCGCGATTTTGCCCAAAATCGAGGTTATTGGCGGGCGACAAATTGCCGAGTGATTGCCGGGAAGCGAGCAGCCCAAACGCACGGTTGCTCAGGCGGGTGCGGTCGGAAAGTTTGAATTCGGCATGCAGACAAGCCAGATTCCAGTCTACCCGAAACCAGTTGCGCGTGCGCAGCGACTGCCTCGGGTTTTGCTCGAATTGGGTGTCGGTCAGTCCACCGGGTTGTTGCGCCAGGTAACTCATTTTGGTCAATTCGATGCCCATTTCAAAGCGATCTCCGGCGTGCCAGTGCAAATCGAGGTAGCCGTTGTTCAGTTCGAAGGCGGCATTCGGGCGCCAGCCCTTGCCGCGTTTATGCTGGTAAAAGCCGTAATAACTGACCTGCCCGATCGACCCGCTTACTGCATTATAGGAACCAAAAAAGCCCCAGGCGCCGGCGGTTTGGCGGGAGTGGAAGCGAAACGGCTGTCCTTCAACAGGCTGGTGCATCACGAAATTCAGCATACCACCAAACTGGGTGCCGTATTGCAAAGAGGCTGCGCCACGCACCACTTCGATGCGCTGCAACGATTCGGTGGGCGGCGTGTAATAACTTTCCGGATAACCCAGCGCGTCGGCACTGATGTCGTAGCCGTTTTGCCGGGTGTTGAAATTGCTCGTACGGTTGGGACTTAAACCGCGGCCTCCGATGCCGAGTTGCAAGCCGGCGCCATCGCTTTCCCAGATGTTCAAACCAGCCACGCGACTGAATACCTGGCGCGGGTTGTTGGTAGCAAGATTGGCAGTGATATCGCGCAGACTGACGACCTCGCTTTTTTTTCCTTCATACACAATGACGCCTTCCACAGCGCGTAGTTTGCCAAGACCCAGGGTTTGCTCCTGACCGGCTGTAACCGTTGCCTCACGCAAAATGACGTTTTGCGCCGTATCGGTTTGTGCAAAAAGTGCG
>JANRLZ010000160.1:0-10018 GCA_033762055.1 Saprospiraceae bacterium | reverse complement strand
CGAACGAAGCCATAGCGGTGCATTTTTGAACTTATTCAGTTGGAAAGCTCAAGGGCGCGTTCATTAGGCGGAAAGTCTTGGTATATTTGTCGACGGCTTCGGTAAATTCCGCGTGTTGCTGTTCCTTTTTGGCTTCAATCTGACGGCGTTTGTTGCGCAAATCCAGTTCGGTTTGTGCGGTTTTAACACGGGTCAGCTGCCAGTCGCCCCTGGCCTTTCGGTTGAGCAAGGGATAACTGAATTCAATGCCCCACTTTACATCATTGGCCAGCATGGCAGGCCCCTCGGCCGAGGCAGTGGGGAAAAATTGCCACTGGTTTCCCAACAGGTTGTACTGGACATCCAGCACGGGTTTTCGTTTTTCATTTTTCAATCTTTGTTCGATGTCGAGTTCGCGCAGTTTAACCTGATACAAGCGCAATTCGGGGTGACTGTTCAGCGCTGTTTGTAACAAAATTTGCGTTTCAGGAATATCCGCAGTTGTTGCCGCCATACTCATCAACGGGGGCGCAGGCGGCAGTTGGGTCGCATCGCGGGGCTGCTGCGATTCGTCCCACAGATAATTGGCCAGCCCGATGGCAGTATTTTGCAGATCAAGTCGGGCAAATTGCAGTTCTACCTGCCGGGTTTGCCATAGAATGAATGTTTCCAGCGTATCTACAGCGGCACGTTCGCCCTGCAGGAAACTCTGGCGCAAGGCTTCGTGCCGGATACGGGCCTGTTGCAGGGCATCAGACACAATACTTACTGCATTGTCGGCATAATTCCACGACCAGTAGGCTTTTGCCGCCTCCAGCATCAAATCATTGCGAGCCAGCAGGCGTTCGGCTTCGCCGGCCTCCAGTCCCACCCGCGCTACAAGCAATCCGGCCCGGCGCTCGTCGAACAACAGCCCTTGCCCGAGCGACCAGGTAAATCCAAAACTGGCCTGGCCTTGTTCCGGCAGACTGTTTTCGGGATTCAGGTAGTTGCCCGCAGCCAGGTTGTAAGCGCCCTTGATTTCCAGCCCCGCCCAGGTCGGCAGTTTTAGCCCGGCCTCAGTGTATTGGAAATAAGTTTTTCCGTTAAAACTTTTGCCCGTATGGCCCGCGTAGGCTTTTGCATCAAAACCACCCCGTGCGCGCAACAGGGCTGATCGGGCGTAATCGCGATTCAATTCGGCTTGCAGCGACAACGGGTGCTGCGACAAAACCTGTTGGCGAAAACCGGCATAGTCCAGGGTTTGAGCCGGCATTTCACTTATGAAAAGGAAAAACAGCAGGACAGCCCTCATTTTTTCTCCTCCTTTCCCTTCATCGCCGGCGCGTTCAGGTTTTGGTACAGGTCGGGCGGGAAGCCGTTGATGATCCGCCAGAGTTCGTACCACACCGGTACGTCGTTGAGCAGGGCGATACCTTTGGCGCCGCCGCCGGGCAACAGGGCATTGGGCCAGGGGTGATCGTCGGGATCGGGGGCGATGAGGACGCGAAATTTTCCGTTGGCGCTGATATTGCGGTCAATCGCAACGATTTTTCCGCCAAAAGTACCCAACGAAACACCTGGCCAGCCGCTGAAAAAGAAGGCCGGCCATCCGTCGAATAAAAAGCGCACTTTGCTACCTACCCCCAGCAAAGGCAGATCAAGCGGCCTGACGTACATTTCCACCGCCAGTTGATAGTCGGCAGGCTGGATGCTCAGCAGCGGCTCACCCTCTTTAATAATTTCGCCAATACCGGGTTTGATGGCCTGCACCACAAAGCCGTCTTGCGGCGCAAGGATGTAGTAAAATGATTGTCGCCGGGCGTAATTCTCGCGTTCAATTTGCAGTTTGCTTACCGTAGCCTGAGCGTCGTAGCGTTCGCTCAGGGTACTGAAACGATCGCTCTGCGCTTTGGCAATCTTGTTGGCAGTTTCGTTTTGAACCAGCCGTAATTCGGTAGTATAAATAGCCAGGTCGTTGCGGCTGGAAGCCAACTGGTTTTGCGCGGCTACAATTTTGGTGTCGGCATCCTGTAATTTCAGTCGGCGTTCTTCAAGTTTGGTCAGGGGTTCCAGGCCTTTTTCGTACAAACTTTGCGCGCCGCCAAACTGACGTTGCGCCACCTGCAAATCAATCTTTGCCTGGGCTACCTTGATGCTGTCGCTTTCAATCTTGAGTCGCGCCTGTTCTATTTTGTTGCGAATTTGAACGATTTTACTGTCCAGTTCGCGCTGCATGGCTGCTATCTGCGCATCCAGTGCCTCCGCTTTTTGGCCGTAAGATGTGATAGCGCCCTGCTTGGCATCTACCTGATTGCCCATTCTTTCCACCAGCGCCGGATCAAAATAATCGGCTTTTACCTCGGAAAGAAAAACCAGCGTGTCGCCGCGTTTTATGGCCTGTCCCTCTCCCACATACCAGCGCTCAATACGACCGGCAATCGTAGCGTGTACGGTTTGTGGGCGTTGTTCTGGCCGCAGCGTGGTGACACGACCGTCGGCGCGCACATTTTGCGTCCAGGGTAACAGCATAAATACCAGGAACAGTGCCGTCAGCACCCCCATCAACCGGCGGAATGACCAGTGCCAGCGCGGCAAACGGAGTTTCGACAGCGCTTTGAGTTCTTTCGGATAGGCGTCGGCAGGGAGTTGGTTGTCGGATATGTTGAGCATGTTGTTGTCGGTAATGGAATGGGTTAAACGAGGTTGGAACGGAATACCTTTTCAAAATCCTTTGTCATCTGTGCGTTTTCAAACGTACCGTCGAAAATAATCTCCCCTTCTTTCAAAATCAAAACACGGTCGCAGACCGCCGCCATCACGGGATCTTCCGTGACGCAGACAAAAGTCCAGGGCTTGTTTTTATTCGTCAAATACTGGGCAATTTGTATGCGATCTTTAAAATTCAACGCATTAAGCGGTTCTTCCATCACCAGCAAATTGGGCCGGCCTACCACGCCGCGCGCGATCAGAATTTTGGTCACAATGCTGCGCGGAATATTGATACCGCCCGGCAATAGTTCGGTATCCAGCCCTTTCGGGCTGCTGCGAACAAAATCATTCAAACCGACAGACTCCACCACCTCCAGCACACGCGACAGACCAACGCGGCTGTTGCCAAGTGTGATATTTTCGAGAATGGAGCCTTTGAATATGTCTTCCTGCGAAGAAAGATCGCCAATGTGTTCGCGCAAACTGCGCAGGTCAAGGTTTTGTTTGGGAAGTCCGTTGTACAACAAAGAGCCGGTAAAATCCCGGCGTACAACCGACATAATTTGCATCAGCGTACTTTTACCGGAGCCGTTGTAGCCTGCCACAGCCACGCGTTCGCCGGCTTTGATGGTGAGTGAAATATTGTTTAACACGTTGGTATCGCCGTCAGAAAAACGATAGGAAAGCTGCCGCATTTCAACGGCAAGCGGCTGTGCTTCGGAGCAAAATTCTTCGACACGCACCCCGCCCTCGCGCTCAAGCGGCAAATCAGCGACCTGGCCGAGTTTTTCAGTTGCTGTGAGTACGTCGTAACCGGTTTCGTGCAGGAGTATGAGTTTTTCCACCGATTCGATGACAAATAGCATCAAAATTTCGGCAGCCACAAACTGACCGATGTTCAACTCATTCTGCATGACCAGCAAACTACCCAAAACCAAAAAACTGCCCAACGCCAGCACCCGAAATGCCATGCTGCTGATGAACTTTACCATCAATATACGCCAGTGTCGTGCACGCGCTTCGAGGTAGGAGGCAGTTATTTCATCGGTGCGGCGCAGCGGAAAATCATTTTCACCCGCCAGTTTGAAGGTAGTCGCCACTCGCCCCATTTCTTCCAGCCAAAACACCAGTTTATATTTGAACTTCGATTCCTCCAGACTGCTTTTAATGCCATTGGGAGCAATAAAATAAAACAAAACAGCCAACACCCCCAGCAGCATCAAGGAAAAAAGCAGGAAAGAGGCGTGGTAAAACGACAATAGCAACAAACTGAACAAAATTTGCAATACCGCCGTAATACCGTCAATCAGAATTTTGGGCAAACCTTTTTGCAGGGAAATAGTGTCGAAAAATCGGTTGACCAGTTCGGGCAAATATTCCTTGCGCAGGATTTCCATGTTCAGGCGCGGAATTCGAACGGCAAACTCCACAGCCGATTCGGCAAAAATGCGCCGCTGCATGTGTTCCATTACCGTCATTTGCATGATACGCAAAATTCCGGTCAATGCAGCGCCCATCAATACGAAAAGAACCAATACCCCCCAGGAAGCATTGATTCCTCCCCCCGCAATCTGACCGATGATGGCCTGCACCCCCAGCGGCAACGACAAATTGATCAGTCCTGCCACCACGGCATACAATAATATCATGCGGATTTCCCGCCGGTAATCGCCCAACAAACGAAACAAACGGCGCAAGGGAGTTAAAGTCTTGACAAATCCTTCAGGCATGGCGTTTTAGTGTAAGTATTCCGGCGGAATTTGTTCAAAGAATGGCCCGCCGGCTTTATTTTCCGGGAGAACAGCAAGGGGCGGGCTTTGTTTATTTATTTATAATAGTTTTACTATTATTCACAATTCCTTCTCCTGGTTGGCTGCCTTGTCCACCCAATTTATTCCTGATTAAAAGTGAATTGCAAAGAAAACGGAATTTAAATCATTGAAAATCAAATTAATCCATCCTGCTTATCATACTAATCACAATAATCACGGCTTACCTTTGCAAAAAAACAAACTACGGATGACGCTCACCCAACGCATTGATTTACTGACAGAACTGGGACATTACCTCCGCAGCGGCGGCGACGAAGCGCTCGAACAGGCCATCCGGCAATCCTATGTAGAAAACCGCTGGTTTACCGAAGCCAATACCCGACATGCGCTGGAGGCCATTGCCCGTCAAATGCTGACGGAAACCGCCTTGCGCGAATGGGCAGTTGCCTATTCCATCCCCGAACATACCCTGCCGCAAAAAACCGTTGGAATCGTCATGGCCGGCAATATCCCGCTCGTGGGTTTTCACGACTGGCTTTGCGTGTTTGTTTTCGGACATCGGGCGAGGGTCAAACTGAGCGACAAAGACAAACAACTGTTGCCAATTTTGGTAAAAAAAATGGGCGACTGGCAACATGAATCCTGGGCTTTCACCGAATTTGTCGGTGAAACCGAGCACCTCAAGGGCTTCGATGCAGTAATCGCCACCGGCAGCAACAATACCGCCCGGTACTTCGAACAATATTTTGGAAAATACCCGCACATCATCCGCCGCAACCGAAACGCCGTGGCAGTGCTGAACGGACTTGAAACACCCGCCGAACTACAAGCCCTCGGGCGCGATATTTTTACCTACTTCGGACTGGGTTGCCGCAACGTCAGCAAAATTTACGTACCGCACGGCTACCAGTTTGATGCCCTGCTCGAAGCCCTGCACGAATACCGCGATATCATTCACCACGACAAGTACAAAAATAATTTCGACTACAATTTCACCTTGTTGATCCTCAACAATGCCGCCCATAAAAACAACGGCTGCCTGCTGCTCACCGAAAACACCTCGTTGCAGGCCCGCATCGCTACCGTCCACTACCAATACTACGACGATGTGCAGGAACTCGACGCCCTGCTTGCCGAACAACGCGATGCCATTCAATGCGTGGTAGGTAATACTCGTATCACCGGATTTAATGCCCTTCCTTTCGGCGCCAGCCAGTCGCCCACGCTCATGGATTACCCCGACGGAGTGGATGTGATGCGCTTTTTGTTGGAATAAACGATAACTTGTCCTAACCAAGAATGCCTTAGGTAGCACGGACTTCAGTCCGTCGGGATGCGCGGACTTTAGTCCGTCGTCTCATATCCCTATATTTTTAATATACGCTTAAGTACGGCCTGTAACACCGGCATAAATACCGTCCATTCCGACGGACTGAAGTCCATGCTACCGAACTTATCCCACATTAACTGAACCCTATCGCATCCGGCTTACCATACTATGCCTCACTCTCCGCTCCAAACCGCCTACCGGAAAGGCCTGCGCTGGTCGTTTATCGGTTCTGCGGGATCAGGAATGTTGCAGTTCGCACAGATCGCACTTTTTGCGCGGCTGGCCGGACCGGAAGCGGCCGGGGACTATGCGCTGGCAGCCACGTTCGTCAGTTTTCTGACCCCGGTAGCGGAAGCAGGGCTGAGTCAGGCAGTCGTACAGGCCGCGTCGGTGCATCCGCGGCAACTGGCAACATTGGCCTGGGTGAACATGGGTTTGGGGCTCCTCCTCCTGACCGGGTTGGCACTCGCGGGGCCATTTTTGGGACAGTGGTTTGGGCGCGCGGACTTGCAGGGACTGTTGCTGCTCATGGGCGCTTCGCTGGTCGTGACGCCTTTTGGCGCGCAATACGCCGGACTGATGGCGCGTGAGTTGCGTTTTGATCAGTCGGCCCGCATTGAAATTGTATCGTGGCTGGTTTCATTTATGTACACGGTCCTGATGGCCTGGCGGGGCGGGGGCGCCTGGGCCATTGCCGGCGGTTTTTTGCTGCGCAATATTGTGGCGACCCTGGGTTGTGTATGGGCAGGGCGCACGATTATGGCCGTGCCCTGGCGCGCACCCGGTGGTTTTCGCGAGGCCGGCGCCCTGTTGCGTTTCGGGGCGTATGAACTGTCGTCGCGCTGGGCCGATTTTTTTTCCAATTACCTCGACAAGTTGATCGTAGCCAAGTGGCTGGGCGCCGAGGCACTGGGATATTATCACCTTGCGTTCAGTTTCCTGCTGTTACCCACGGCCCGTATCGGGTACGTGGTGACACGGGTGGCTTTTCCACTCATAGCACGGGTGCGCGACGACCACGCGCAATTACAGGCATTTTACGAACGCCCTGCCAAAGAAGTGGTCCTGTTGCTTTTTCCACTGTACACCGGTTTGGTCTTGTTTGCCGAAGAGATTACGCGAATCGGATTTGGCGATCAATGGTTGCCTGCCGCACCCTTAATGATCGCCTTCGGGATAGCCGGTCTGGTACGGAGCCTGTGCGCGCCGTTTCCGCAGTTGGTGAAAGGTTTGGGTAAACCGCAATACTGGCTTTGGTGGATGCTGGTGTTTAGCGCCGTGCTGTGCCTTACACTTGCCGTGTTTCTGCATTTTAGCCCCGATGTGGTGTCGGCAGCCTGGTCGCGTACGGCAGCCAAGTACTGCTTTGAACTGGCTATGCTGGGTTGGCTGGCCCGGCTTTGCGGGGTAAAGATGGCGCCCGTGCTTCGTTTTGCGGGAAAAACCCTGTTTATTCTGTTGGTGCTGTCGCTATTAACGTTGCTGGCGGAGCATATTACCCGTTTGCTTTGGTTGAAAGCGCTGGTTTTCGGAGGGGGCGTGCTGGTGTTGTGGGTGCGCGCCTGGAAACGTTAGGCTGCCGCTGAAACAAAAAACCGATCGCTTATCCGGACAAACCGGTATTTTTGTAGAGTCGGCGGGCGTAAATTTTTACTATCTGGCGGCCAATGAATCGATCGCAAAAATGCAACTTCTGTTTGATCGTGTCAAGGAAGAAATTGCCGGCAGGCGCACAGCCGCACTGGCAGAACATCTGCAATTACCGGAGCGGCAGGTTTCATTTGCATTGGGCAGCCTGACGCCAGCCTTGCTGGTTTGTCTGACGGAAAAACATACGTTGGACAAAATACCGTTCCCTGAAAACATCCCTTCTTTTGCTGACTGGGCGAGTGACATTTTATTAGAAAAAAAAATACCGGTAACCCATGCAATCGCGGCATTTTCCGGGTTGTCGCCGGCAAATGTGGAAGCAATTTTACCCGTTGCAGCGGAAATACTTGCGCTATGTCTGCATGAAATGTCGATATCGGAAATGGAAGCAGGAGCATCATCGGGCGCATGGGTAGAAAAGCAAAGCAACCATGCATGGTGTTTGCTGCCGGCAAGTGTGGCGGGGCTGTTGATTGCCCCCTCTGAAATCGGGCATAGCAAAAACACACAAAACGCAGATTCCTGGCCAAACGCCTTGCTATGGCTGCTGGTACTGTTTTTTTTGTTGTTGTTGCTGGCAGGTTCCTGCCAAATTTCTGGAATTAGCGGGATATTTAAAGAAAAAACTACATTTGCGCCTGTTCGTGTATTTTTTACGAAAAGTCTTTTCACATGGTCGTTATTGCTGATTGCGGTTCTACAAAGTGCGACTGGCTGCTTTCCCGCGGCGGTCGAGATCAAAAACTGGAAAATACGGTAGGGTTCAGTCCCTTTTTTCACAGTACGGCTGAAATCCGTGACATCATCGAGGATCAGTTACTTCCCAAACTGGAAGCCGAAGAGGTGAAAGCCGTGTATTTTTATGGTACGGGGGTGCACGATGAGCATCGCGCCGAAATAGTCGCTTCCGCGCTGCGTTCGGCCTTTCCCGGTGCAAAAATTGAGTTAGAACACGATCTGCTGGGCGCTGCAAGGGCCGTATGCGGTCACCATGCGGGCATCGCCTGTATCCTTGGCACCGGCTCCAACAGCTGTTATTACGACGGGGTAAAAATTCTCGACAACGTTCCTTCCCTGGGGTGGCTCCTGGGCGATGAAGGCAGCGGCACCCACCTGGGTAAAGCCTTGCTGCGCGCCTGGTTTTACCGCGAACTACCGACCGATCTTGATTCGATGTTTCGGAAAGAATACCCTGAAGGCGCCGATGCCATCAAAGATCGCGCATATGAAAAAGGCGCTAATGCATATTTGGCTACTTTTACGCGTTTTTTGGGCGACCACATGGAACATCCTTTTATCCAAAAACTGGTTTCAGACTGTCTGGGTGAATTTCTCGACCGTCATGTCAGCAAATACCAGGGCTACCAACATGTTCCGGTTCATTTTGTAGGGTCCATAGCACATCATTTTCAGGCCATACTCACCAAATGTATGGAGGACCGTCGCATGCAGCCGGGGCAAATTGTGCGAAAGCCCATTTACCCGCTGGCTGAATTTCACATGGGGTTGGGGGACTAATGCTTCCCTGAAAATTATGACCGGACATGTCCTGATGGTCAATCCATTTAAAATCGGGCAAAAGCAACAATTCCGGGAAAAAAACCCGCAACCCAACCAAGATTTGTAGCATGGCAAAAGACATTAAAGACATAAAGCGCATCGCTGTTTTTACATCCGGTGGCGATGCTCCCGGCATGAATGCCGCAGTACGCGCCATTGTCCGCAACGCTTTCAACAACGATTTGCATATTTACGGTATCATTCGCGGCTATGAAGGCATGATTGACGGAAATATCAAACGTCTCGAAACAACCGACGTCAGCAATATCATCCATCGTGGCGGTACTGTACTGAAAACTGCGCGCAGCCAGCGTTTTTTAACGCCGGAAGGGCGCAAACAAGCATATGAAAACCTTGTAGACAATGACATTGATGCCCTGATAGCCATTGGCGGAAATGGCACATTTACCGGCGCCGTAAAATTTGGCGAAGAATATCCCGATATTCCCATCGTAGGCATACCCGGCACCATTGACAACGACCTGTACGGCACCGATTTTACGATCGGCTTCGATACGGCCGTCAATACCGCCGTGCAGGCGGTAGACAAAATCCGTGACACCGCCGATTCGCATAACCGTCTCTTTTTTGTGGAAGTAATGGGCCGCCATTCGGGCTTTATAGCCCTGCATACCGCCATTGCCGGCGGCGCGGGAGGCGTGCTTATTCCTGAAGAAGAAACCTCGATAGACGATCTGGTGAAACTACTCAAACGCGGCGCCAAACGCGCCAAATTGTTCAGTATCGTCATCGTTGCCGAAGGCAATCAGATGGGAACAGTGTATGATATTGCCCAAAAAGTGGAAGAAAAAATTGACCTGTACGACGATATAAAGGTCTCGGTCATTGGTCACCTCCAACGCGGTGGCTCTCCCAGTACACTTGACCGGGTACTGGCCTCCGTGCTCGGTTTTTCTTCCGTGGAAGCCTTGCTGGCCGGAAAAACCGGCGTCATGGTCGGCATTCGCAACAACAATGTGTACTACACACCCTTCGCCGAAGCCATTTCAAAAAGCAAACCGCTCAAAAAAGACAT
>JANRLZ010000159.1:0-1936 GCA_033762055.1 Saprospiraceae bacterium | reverse complement strand
GGCGTGGCATATATCTTATTGGATAAACACGTGGAATTCAATCCGCTATCTTACGAAAAAGTGTACGAAGACGGCGATTTTGTGGTTTACAAACCCTGACCATGTTTCCTCCGCTGCACGAATTTATCTGGCAACAGCGCGAAGCCGACCCTGCCCGACTGGTTTTGTCGGCAGCGAAATATCCGGGCATCCCGATGGCGTATGTCGCAGCGCAGGTAAAAGCGCTGCAAAAATTGCGCGATAAAATCCCTTCCTGGTATCGGGCCGGACTTGAATTTCCGTCGGCGCTTTCCATCGAACAAGCTTCTTCTGAAGCGACCGCCGGTTTCAAGGCTGCGCTTTTTTCCGGCAATAAAATGGCCGACCTCACCGGCGGCATGGGCATTGACGCTTACTTTTTCGCCCAACGATTCGAATCCCTTGATTATGTGGAACAAAACGCCGAATTGCAGGCGGCCGCGCGACATAATTTTACCACCCTGGGCACTCGGAATGTTTCGTTCCACACGCTGGAAGCCGGCGATTTCCTGCGTCGTACGCAAACGCATTACGACCTCATTTATCTCGACCCGGCACGTCGAAACGATCGAAAAGGAAAGGTTTTTCAACTGGCCGATTGCGCTCCTAATATCCTGGAAATCAAAAATTTGGCCCTGGAAAAATCCGACCGTATTTTGTTGAAAACAGCCCCCATGCTCGACTTGCATCTGGCGGCCACACAATTACAGTCGGTGGTGAAAATCTGGGTGGTGTCGTTGCGGGGTGAATGCCGGGAGGTGCTTTATTTGTTGGAACGAGAGGCGCCGCCCATACCTGATATTCCCATCGAAGTCGTGTTGTTGGATGAACAGCGCGAACCTGTTTTTCGCTTCACAGCAAGAGAAGAACAGCAAGCGGATGTCAGTTTCTCTGCCCCCGGTCGCTATCTTTACGAACCCGACGCCGCTATTTTGAAAGCCGGCGCGTTTCGATCCTTTGCCCGGCGGTATGGACTAAAAAAACTCCACCCGAATACACATTTGTACACCTCCGATGCCTTCGTTGCAGCCCCGGGCCGCCGTTTTGAGATTATTTCTACCTTAAAATACGACAAAAAATCAGTTCTGGCTGCACTCAGTTCGCCAAAAGCGCATATCACCTGCCGCAACTTTCCGGATTCGCCGGATCAGGTCAGAAAAAAACTCGGACTGGCCGACGGCGGCGATGTGTACCTTTTTGCCGTAACATTAATGGAAGACAAAAAAGTGCTGTTGATTGGTCGAAAAGCCGGATGAATTCCATTCGCGCTATCGTTCATCATCAGATGATCAGCGCCCTGTACAAATATAATCAGATGGTCAATAATTTTATATAAGGTTGAAGCGTTTGACGGCTTATATGAATCTTGTTGAGATTCATTGAATTACATAATCAGCCGTCCTTCGTTTTGAATCTGTTTCCTTACCTCCGTACAGCCGGGGCTATTTTGGGTTTCCTGGTGATTTCGCAGCCAATTTTCACGCAATGTGCCGCTCCTGGCGCTTTGTGGTTGAATCCGCCGCATACTTCTACTGAATTTATCCTTGATTGGGCCCATGTTCCGGGCGCCGAACAGTATGATATTCGATACTGGGCGTCTTTAGATCCCAATGACAAAACCATAGTGACAAACTGCGGCCCCGCTCCATTTTCATTAAAAGGACTGAAAAAAAATACCGCATATACCATCGAAATTCGCTCAAAATGCGGTGGACAAAGTTCCTCCTGGGGCGGGATGTTGCAACATACCACCATGAATAGCTCGGGCATCTGCAACCTTCCAGTGAACGCCGGCCTGGCAATAAACGGATCGGAAATACAGATCACCTGGGCTTCTTCCGGCAAGCACACCATTCGTTACCGACCTGCCGGCCTGGGCGATTGGCTGATCCCTGCCGGCGGCCTGACAATAACAAAT
>JANRLZ010000158.1:0-3995 GCA_033762055.1 Saprospiraceae bacterium | reverse complement strand
GAGGGCGATGAAGCCAACCTCACCAGTCTCAAAAACAAACTGAAAGAGCGTCTGCTTGATGCAATTTTCCTGCTCGATTTTAAAGACGCCAACTTCACCAACCGGCAAAAAGCATTTTTTGAATGCTATAAAAAATGGTCGGCAGCCATGACGCTGTTGATTCGCAATGCCAAAATTACCGGCATTGACGTATTGGAACGCCTTTTGCGCCATGCCAAACATTTCGAATTTACCGAACTGACGCTCGACATTCTGCGCGTACTGCGCCTTCAATACAGCACGGTTGACGGCGACATGGGCAAGTATGAAGAAACCAAGTCCCAATATCTTGAATACGAGAAGATCTGGCAAATGGAAAGCAAGGCGGAGTTTTTCTACTCCGAGTTGATGGCCCAGTACACCAACAGCAAATCTACCAAAGCAGAAGTAACTGAACAGGCGCGGGAATACTACGCCGAGTTAAAGCCATTCATGGCGGTTTGCCCTTCCTTTAAATTGCACCTGTTTGGGCGTATGGTGCATTTATTGATCTATAACAGCGAAAACGACTACGTTAACACAGCCAAACTTTGCGAGGAAGCCATCGCATTTTTTGATAAAAAAGACTACGACAGCGGGTTGCCGCTGCAAGTATTCTACTACAACCTGATTGTCTGTTATCTGCAATTGGGCGAGTTCGACAAGGGGCAAAAAGCCATTGAACGTTGCGAATACTTCTTTGAAGAAGGCTCATTCAACTGGTTCAAACTGCAAGAACTGTTTTTTCTGTTGGCCATGCGTACCGGCCACTGGACGGAAGCCTATCATTTATACGAAAAAGTGATGAATTATCCGCGATTTGAGGAAAAACAGGTGCAAATTGTAGAAATGTGGCGCATCTTCCAGGCCTACGTTTTTTACCTGATCAAAATTGGAAAAATTCCGGAATCTGTGTTGAGCGAACGCTCCAAACGTTTTAGAATGGGTAAGTTTATCAATGATATCACGCTCTTTTCCAAAGACAAAAGCGGCATGAATATCAGCGTACTCATCGTTCAAATTCTATATGCCGTTGCTGAAAAAGACTACAAAAAATCGTCGGACCGCATCGAGGGGATTGAAAAATATTGCAGCCGCTACCTGAAAGATGAATCCACTTTCCGGAGTAATTGCTTTATTAAAATGCTTTTGCAGGCGCCGCAGGCCAATTTTCACCGGGAAGCCACCCGCCGTAAAGCAGAACGCTATGCCAAGCAACTGCTCACGGTGCCGCTTGATGCAGCCAACCAGGCCCATGAAGTGGAGATTATTCCTTACGAACTACTCTGGGAAATGGCGCTTGAATCTTTGCAATTAAAAATCTGGGGAGGAAAATAGCGATCAGGCCACTGTTATCAGCGCTGCCTTCTGTTCGGTCATTACGCCGAAAGGCTTCATGTTGTATCCCTCTGCTGCGGCAGCGCTTTCAAATGCTGCTTCATATCCTGCCTGTACCGCCACCAGCAAGCCGCCGCTGGTTTGCGGATCGGCCATGATTTTTTGGACGCGCTCGTCGGCGCCGGAAATTTTATGGCCATAACTATCCCAATTTCGCAAGGTGCCGCCCGGCACACATTTCCGGTCTAAGTAAAAATCCAGCATTTCCTGGTCCAAAATGGGCACAGCAGCGGCATGAACGACAGCGCTTGTCCGACTGGCTTCGCACATTTCGCTCAGGTGACCGAGCAGTCCGAAGCCGGTAACGTCGGTCATGGCTTCTACGTAAGGCAACTTGCCAAAAAACGCGCCAACTTTATTAAGGCGCATCATGCTTTCTGGTGCGATTTGCGCGTGTTCGGGAAGCAACAGGCCCTTTTTCTGCGCCGTAGTGAGAATGCCGACACCCAAAGGTTTGCTGAGGTACAAGGAAGCGCCGGCGCGTGCGCCTCCGTTTTTCTTCAAATGCTGCAACGATACACGTCCCGAAACGGCCAGGCCAAAAATCGGTTCGGGGCTGTCTATGCTGTGCCCGCCAGCCAGCGGAATACCGGCTTCCGAGCACGCCTTTCGACCGCCTTCCACCACGGCATTGGCAATTTCGGGAGGCAGTAAATTAACCGGCCATCCGAGGATGGCAATAGCAAGCAAGGGAGTGCCACCCATGGCATACACATCGCTGATGGCGTTTACTGCGGCGATTCGGCCAAATGTTTCCGGATCATCCACGATGGGCATAAAAAAATCGGTGGTGCTCACCAATGCCGTACCATCGCCAAGGTCAAATACGGCCGCATCGTCGCGTTCTTCATTGCCTACCAGCAATTGGGGGAAGACTTGATGTGACGCTTCAGTTTGAAGGATATGATCAAGAATTTTGGGCGAAATCTTGCATCCGCAACCGGCGCCGTGCGAATATTGTGTGAGTTTATAAGAACTGTCTGACATGTCAAATTGTGCCACTCCGCCTTTTTTATTAATCAAAACGCAAAAGTCCAGGTTCTAAAACTGGAAGGTTGCGCTCAAACTGGGCAGAATAGGTAGTTGATTCACCCGTGAATAGCGCACACGGTCGAAGTAGAAAATGTTTGGTCGGTTGTAAGTATTGGTGGCAGATGCGATCACCTCGAGGCTGCTGTATTTTGAGAATTTGAAAATACGTTTCAACGAGATGTCGAGACGGTGATAATAAGGCAAGCGCCCTCCATTGCGCTTGTCAGCATATACGATACCGAGGTTTTCGGGGTCGGAATTGCCGCCCAATACATCGGTATTGACCCCGTTGTCGAAACTGACGTTATTATAAAAACCCTGGGTGAGGGTGAACGGGAAACCGGAGCCAAAATTCCAGCGAGCGCCTGCTTCCCAGTTTTTATTTTTCCCCAGTTGATAAGTAGCGACTAAATTAAGGTTGTGGCGGCGATCAAACACCGGAGGGTACACCTGCGCGCCATCATTGCGTGTAACATAACCCAGCGAGTAGGCGCCCCAGAGGTAAGCGCGTTTTGCCTCAATCTTGATCGAAATATCCATCCCGTAAGCATCGCCTGTTTCAGTGATGTAGTTCGGATCGCTTTCGAGTAATTTGTTGCGGTTCAGACCGATCAACTGAGTAAAGCGTTTGTAATAACCCTCGATATTGACTTCGAAATTGTTGGTAACGTCTATCTCAAAACCGCCTACGCCGTGGATGGATTTTTGCAGTCGGTGGTCGGTGCGATTGTCGAAATCGCCCGGTTGGGCGCCCGGCTTGTAAATCGTTTCTTCAGGGCCGGAAAGAAATCCGACAAAGAGGTTGACAATATCGCGTTCATTGACGGTTGAAAGCAGGTTCTGGGAGTATAAACCGCCGGCCGTTTTAAAACGAAGGCGATCGGTAATATTATATTTCAGGCCAAAGCGCGGTTCAACCACCACATCATTGAGGGATTGATAATATTGAATTCGCAAGCCGGGCTCGATGACGAGTGGGCCGAACTTGCGACGCCATTTGCTGAATGCGCTGATTTCAGTGGTGTAATCGAGTTTGCGGATGGTGTACCCTCGGAAATTGATGAATTCAAAGTCGGTTTTGAAGCCGTTGAGTTCCAGTCCGTATTTGAATTCGCTGTTACGGCCAAAGTTGGTGAAATTCAAAATGGCCGAATAACCCGAAATAGCACTGTTGCGAGGCAAACGATCGGCCTCTTCGATGCGCGACTGGTAACCGGAAACCGTCAGCACGCCTCCGATAATCGTATTGGAGTTGGCTGGAATGATGGTAAAATCCATGCCGCCACCGCTGCTTTTCCAGCCAAAATCCGTGATCCCGTAATCTACGCCGTCTGTGTAGTTAAAACCGAACAGATTCATCTTGCTGCCGTTTCCGGTCAGCAAGGTGATTTTTCCATACAAATCCTGAAAATTGAACGGGATTCCGCGCACCAGATTGGTGTCGCGGTTGGGGGCTTTCCAGAGTTCCGATTGTTCAAAAACACCAAAAATATCCGTCGTATCGCCAACGTACGGGTACAATCCGCGGGCAGTCTGGTCAATAAGCG
>JANRLZ010000157.1:0-2553 GCA_033762055.1 Saprospiraceae bacterium | reverse complement strand
TTCGCCGATATGGCCCATCAGACAATTCAAATCGTCGAACTTGTACACTTTTCCCTTTTTGGTTACAATTTCGGCTCCGAAACGGCGATCGGTGAGGGTCATTTTGCAGGCATGGCAGTTATCTTGTCCGTACCGAATCGGCTCTGGCCCGGTACTGCAAGCCACCATATTCAAACAGCCGGATAAAACCGCAATGACTGCCATTGATGCGCTTGTTTTTCTGCCGGCCAGTTTTATTTTTCTATTTCGGAAAAACTCCCACCACCATAACACGGTTGCCAGCAGGCAAACGCCGATGATAATCCACGCCCCGGTATCTGGTCCTGAATAAGAGGTGAAATTCAGCAGGTTTTTATAGCCGATCACAGGTGGCTGATACGACATGTCGGGTACTTTGATCGCTGCATTCGGATCCAGGTTGTGGCCGTATTCATAGCCCCAACTCCAGAAATCCCACAACGCCGCCGCGCCGTACACATACGACAACAGGGTGAAAATGAAAAGAATACGCCCGTTGCCCCAAATAGCTGCAAGTAAACCGACCGCCATGAGAAACCCGATTAACCCGCCGATGTACTGAAACTCCGGAAACATTTCAACCCCGATGTGTTTCATCCCGATATAATGGTTGAGTCCGTTGATGATGTCAATGTTCCCGCTCAGGTTGTTGTGCCAGATTTTCATCGTCAGTCCTTCAGGGTACTGCGGCGCCCAGAGCATGATCTGCCACAATGGAACATAGTAGGTAATCAGCAACAAAAGACTCGCAATCCCAAGTGCTACACGGGTGGTGATGGATAATTTCATTTTGAAAAAATAAAAAGTGGAGGAGGGCTGATAGAGGTTTAGGAGGGTTGATGGGGTTGAGACGGCCCAGCAAAAAAATCTCAACATGCTCAGTCCAGCTCCCATCTAAAATCTTAAATCATGTAATCTTAAATCTAAAATCAAACTAACAGACGAGTGCATGCCGACCTCAATTTCCTCAGATGCATAACCCTTGAAAAGTGGTTTGATTTTAGATTTAAGATTACATGATTTAAGATTTTAGAGGTGATTTGCAAGGAGTGGGGGGTTAGCCCCCCCTAAGCCCCATAAACTTTCAATATAAACCCTCCAATTACCTGGTTTCACCGGTTGGCTCGGCCTTGTTTCCGGTGCTGAAACTAAGCGGCACACTTGATCCTCGCGGAGAAACGCGTACATACCCTTGCATTTCCTGGTGGAGCGCCGAACAGAAGTCGGTGCAGTAGATCGGAAACACGCCTACCCGGTCGGGCACCCATTTGAGGGTGCAGGTTTCGCCGGGCATGATGAGAATTTCGGCGTTATTGGCGCCTTTTACGGCAAAGCCGTGCGGCACATCCCAGTCCTGTTCCAGATTGGTCACGTGGAAATACACCTCGTCGCCCAGTTTTACGCCCTCGATATTGTCGGGCGTGAAGTGAGAGCGGATAGAGGTCATGTTGACGTGTACCTTGTTGCCTTCACGGAATACCTTGGCTTCCTTTTCGCCTTTGGCCACGTACGGGTGATTGTTTTCTTCAATCTTGAAAAATTTCACCGATTTGGGTTGCAACAGACTTGCCGGAATCGCTTCGGCGTAGTGAGGTTCGCCAGTAGTGGGGAAGTCGAGCAGCAGTTTCATTTTATCGCCGCTGATGTCATACAACTGCGCCGATTGCGTCAGCTCAGGTCCGGTAGGAAGATAGCGGTCTTTGGTAATTTTGTTGTAGGCGATCACGTATTTGCCGTGTGGTTTGCGGGTCGGGCCGCCAGGTATGCACAGGTGGCCGATGGAATAGTAGGTCGGAACACGGTCTACGACTTCCAGTTTTTCGATGTTCCACTTTACGATTTCGGAAGAAACAAAGAAGGACGTGTAGGCAAAACCCTTGCCGTCGAACTCGGTGTGCAGCGGGCCGAGGCCCGGTTTTTTTACTTCGCCATGTAAAACAGCCTCGTATTTCAACACCGGAATACCGTCGAATTCTCCTTCAAAAGCCTGGTCAGCAATCGCTTTTTGTATCTTGTTGAAGGAGAATACCGGAATAACGGCGGCTAATTTACCCGAACCGCAGATGTATTCGCCGGTCGGGTCCACATCGCAGCCGTGCGGCGATTTCGGACAAGGCATAAAGTACACGATGTCTTTCAGTTCTTTCGGATCAAGTACCGTCACCTCGTTTTCGATGGTAGAGGTGGCCGTATGCGTTTTTTCGTCGTACACGTTGTGGGCGTAACGCACTTTCGACTTCTTACCCTTACCGGCCTTTACATACTCCTCGCATTTTTTCCAGTTGACCGCCATCACAAAGTCTTTGTCTTTCTGCGAAGCATTTACTTCGAGCAGGGTACTGGCTTGCTCGGTATTGTAGCAGGAGAAAAAGAACCAGTCTTTCGACGGACCACGTCCGCATCGGGCCAGGTCGAAGTTGACGCCAGGCAGCAAGACCTGGAATCCGATGCCCATTTTGCCACTTTCCTTGTCAATGCTGACAAAAGAAACGGTTCCTTTAAAATTTTGCTTGTAGGTGCCGATCGGTACGTCGG
>JANRLZ010000156.1:0-4553 GCA_033762055.1 Saprospiraceae bacterium | reverse complement strand
CTTTGTTCATCGACAAAGGCTCGTTGTCGCGTGTTTCGAGGCTTTGTTCATCTACAAAGGCTCGTTGTCGCGTGTTTCGACGCTTTGTTCATCGACAAAGCCTCGTTGTCGCGTGTTTCGACGCTTTGTTCATCGACAAAGCCTCGTTGTCGCGTGTTTTGAGGCCCTTACCGCAGCGCCACTTTCAAAGTCTGCGTTTCTGTGCCGGTGTTGATTTTCAACAGGTAAATACCCGCCGGCAACGAAGGCGTGGCCATACGATACAGTCCGGCGCCGGGAATATCCAGGGTTTCGGCGCGCAACAAACTGCCTTTCAGGTCGTACAATTCGGCCCGCAGTGTCGGGAAAGGACAGGAGCTTACTTCCAGCACCATTTCTTGGTTGCCGCCGCCGGCCGGGTAGGCATTGATCCGGCAAACCGGCGCCTGCGCAACGCCTACATTGGCTGCAAAGGACGTCGCCGCCCAGTCGCCGTGGATGATCTCGGCCATCTCGGCCATGGAGGCCACGGTGGCCTTGACGACGTTCGACATAAAGGTAAAATTCAGTTTTTCATCCAGGGTGTCGGCCGGAGTATGGTAGCATTCGTTGCGGAAATTGGCGCCGTCGGTGAGCATAAGGGCCTGTTTGCCGGCTTCCCAAAACGGCGCATGGTCGCTGCGCCGCAGATCGGGCGCGATTTGTCCGTTGCCGGGCACATCCAGCGTGATGACTTTCAAATCGGGCACATATTGCTGGGCGGAATTGCTGAACAACAAGGCCAATTGCTGCGAAGCGGTATTGCCCACATTGGTGATAAAATCGCCGCGGTATTGGTTGGCCGCCAGGATCTGGGTCTGTACGGGAAACAACAGCGGGAACCCGGGCGGCAATTCCTGTGAATTGGGTTCATCGCTCCAGTAACCGATCATTTCATAATTGAATACGCCGGCAATGTTCTCGCCGGCCGGGATGCCCGACAACACATACCGGATGCTGCCGACCAGGCCGTCTTCTTCCAGGTCAAAGCCGATGAATCGCAGGGTTTTTTTGCAGGGATAACGGCTCAGCAAATAAGCGCCTTCCATGACGCCCGTCACGCCGGAGCCGTTGTCGTCGGCGCCGGGGGCGTTGTTGACCGAATCGTAGTGCGCGTCATTGACCACCACCTGCTCGGCGGCGGTGACCCCCGGGTGTGAACCAATCAGGTTTTTTCCGGTGTAATTGCCCAGCGGGACGTCCTGCGTTTCATAATACAGCCCGTTGTTTACAAACAGGTTGCGCAGCGAATCGCGCACGTCTCCAAGATGCGCCGCGCCGGTTGAGCGGTGCCGGATGCCCTGAATAAATTCGAGGTTGGCGCGCATCCGCACGCTGTCCACCTCGTCCACCAGTGCCTGGATATCAAAAGGTTGTCGGTCGTCGGCCACGAGGCGCACCTTGAAGGCGGCGGCGAGGTTGGCGAGCGACGATATGTCGCAGGTGATGCTGCGGCTGCCCGGGGCGACGGGAAACCCGAGGTCGCCCGTCATGGGAACGCTGACGGCGTAATTGCGGCCGTTGTTGTCGGAGAGTTGCAGGGTGATTTCGAGCGGGTCGTTTTCGGCGTCGCTTACTTCGTAGTTGACCACCAGCGTTTGGGCCGTCCAGTCGGCTGCGACCTGCCAGTTTTCAATCACCGGCGCCTGGTTTTGTGCCGTCAAGGCGGTCAGGGAACTGCATAACAGGATGAGGGCGGGAAAGATTTTTTTCATGGTAATCATGTTTTGGTTGATGAAGAGCTAATGTAAGGATTTATACTGGTAGCACAGACTTTACCGGTAGCACGGACTTTAGTCCGTCGGGACGGGCGGCATTCATGCCGCCGTATCTTCCACTGTTACGACCGAGCAAATTATTTGCAGGTTTTTCGCTGGTTGAATTAATCGGCGGCATGAATGCCGCTTATCCCGATGGCGGCATGAATGCCGCTTATCCCGACGGACTAAAGTCCGTGCTACCGGTAAAGTCCGTGCTACCGGTAAGTAGCAAAATTGCCCGGTTGATCGAAAAAAGCACGGGCGGGATGGGGCAGCTGCGGTGTTCCTCGTTTTTTTGGCATGAAATATGGTCGGTTGCGAAAATTGTCGGCCATCGGCCAATTGATTAAATAGGGCGACGTTGAACAAGGCTAAAAATAGTTCTTCGCCTCGCTTTTCACGAACAATCAAAAGATGTTGCGCATATTCTCCACCGTTTTGCTGTTTGCTGTAGCCCCGCACTGGGGCGGCAAGGCAGATCCTGCGCCGCTGCCCTCGGAAGCGGCATTGCGCGGGGTGGATGTGTCGCATCATCAAAAAGAAATCGAGTGGCAGGCGGTATTAGAAAAGGAAGTGCTGGATTTTGCTTTTGTGAAGGCAACCGAAGGCGGCGATTTTGTGGACAGCCTTTTTTGCGACAACTGGGAATCGCTCCGGCAACTGGGCATCCGGCGCGGGGCCTATCATTTCTTCCGCGCTTATGGCTGCGGCGACGAACAGGCGCTTCACTTTTTATCGCAGGTAGAAATGTTTCCCGGCGATCTGGCGCCGGTACTCGACATCGAAGTGCTCGACGGTATTGCACCCGAAATCATGGTGCAGGAGGCGCGTATCTGGCTCGATATGGTGGAAAGCCGCCTCGGTATCAAACCCATCATTTACAGCAACCTGCATTTTTACGAACGTTATCTCGCCGGTCATTTTGACGAATACCCGCTCTGGGTAGCGCGTTATTCCGACGAAAAGCCGCGTATGTCGTCGGGTAAAATGTGGGATTTCTGGCAGTTTTCCAACGAAGGCTGCGTGGAAGGCATTTCCAAAAAAGTGGATTTAAACGTGTTTCCCGGTACGTATGAAATGCTCGACCGGCTTTGCTGGTATCCTGAAAAGACGACCGGCCCTGCGGCATCTGCTGCCGCTGCTCCCTGATCTGTGCTGCGAGGCGTCAGTGTGCTATACAATCGTTCATGGCACACAGATGACACAGATGCTTCGCAACACAGAAACACACGGATCTTTTTATTGCTGTGTGAATGAAGGATGAACCCGTGTAAAGGAACGTGTGCGAAGAGCCAAAAATGTGTCCTATTTTTGCTCCCTAAATTTTCGCAACATGAAATATTTTGCCCTCAGCATAACGGCGCTCCTGCTGACCGTTTCTACTGTTTTTGCCCAAAATGAACTAATTTCTGAAAAGAAATTGCGCAAACACGTTACCTACCTCGCTTCCGACAAACTCAAAGGCCGCGGCACGGGTACTCCCGAAGAACGCAAGGCCGCTGAATACATCGCCGGACAGTTTCGCAAGATCGGTCTGGCGCCCAAAGGCGACCAAAAGACTTATTTTCACCAGTTCGGTTTCAAAAAAAGCAAAGATCCGCACGGCGGCGTGGATGAAAACGCCCCGCAGGTGTACAGCCAGAATGTAGCGGCTTACCTCGACAACGGCGCTGAATACACCATCGTTATCGGCGCACACTACGACCACCTCGGCCTGGGTCACGACCACAATTCCTTAGAAGCAAATTCGGAAGGAAAAATCCACAATGGCGCCGACGACAATGCCAGCGGTACGGCCGGTGTGATCGAACTGGCGCGATATTTTGCCAAAAACGGCGTGAAAGAGCAGCACAACTTCCTTTTCCTCTGCTTTTCAGGCGAAGAACTGGGTTTGTACGGTTCCAAAAAATACGCCGATTACCCGACGATAGACCTTAGCAAAGTGAGTTTTATGATCAATATGGATATGGTGGGTCGCCTCAACGCCGAGAAAAAACTCGTCGTGGGCGGCGTCGGTACCGCGCCCGATTTTGTTCCAACAATCAAAGGACTAAAAACCGACCTCAGCATCAAACTCGACAGCGCCGGCGTGGGCCCCAGCGATCATACGTCCTTTTATCTGAAGAACATTCCGGTGTTGTTCTTTTTTACCGGCCAGCATTCCGACTACCACAAAACGACCGATGATGTGGAGAAAGTCAATTTCCCCGGACTCCGGCAAGTGCTGGAAACCGGCGTTCAGGTCATCGAAACCCTCGACAAGCAGCCCAAACTGAAATTCCAGGAAACCAAGTCGAAAGAAGACAACACGCCGCGTTTCAAAGTTACGCTGGGCATCATGCCCGATTACACCTACGAAGGAGAAGGGGTGCGTGTTGATGGCGTTACCGACGGCAAACCCGCCGCAAAAGCCGGACTGCAAAAGGGCGATGTCATCATCGGACTGGGCGATTTGCCCATCAAAACCATCCAGGATTACATGAAGGGCCTGGCATCTTTCAAAAAAGGCGATACCACCAAAGTAAAAGTAAAACGCGACAAGGAAGAAAAGGCGCTGGAAGCGACTTTTTGAATGATTTCTATGATTCAAATGCGAAAGGCAACTTCTACAAAATACGTTTTCCTTTGCATCATGTTGACCTGGAGACTTTTGCCGTCAGGATAAAGGGTAAATGGGCAGAATGTTGTCTAAAATTGCGCTCCGCCGTGGTTGTTGGCGAGGACGCCAACAACGGAAGTGGATTAAAAAATACAAAAAAAGCCACTAAATAACGC
>JANRLZ010000155.1:0-5745 GCA_033762055.1 Saprospiraceae bacterium | reverse complement strand
CATTCGTTCCTTTATCGCTATTCGCAAAATTCAGCAACAAAACGGCGAAATCGGGTGCCACCGCTATATTATTTCCAACTGCCAAAGCGCCCTGAATGTTGCCGAAGTGCTGGCCCTGGCCCGATTGTGCTGGCAAACTCCTCCCGCCCTCGATATCGTACCGCTTTTTGAAACCATTGACGATCTGGCGAATTGCGGCGCCGTGATGCAACAATTGTATGCCAATACCCATTATGCCGCCCACCTGGCCAGCCGCAACAACGAACAACACATCATGCTCGGCTTTTCCGATGGCACAAAAGACGGCGGTTACCTGCGTGCCAACTGGAGTATTTACCAGGCAAAAGAAGCCCTGACCCGCGTCAGCCGGCAATATGGCGTCAGTGTGATCTTTTTCGACGGACGCGGCGGCCCACCGGGACGGGGCGGCGGCAACAACGCCAGTTATTATGCCGCACATGGACGCGACATTGAAAACAAGGCAATTCAGGTAACCATACAGGGGCAAACCGTAAGCAGTACCTATGGCACCTTGCCTGCCGCCCGCTTTAATATTGAACGCCTGTTAAGTGCCGGACTCGAAAATCATCTCGACCGCCGGCATGGACAGGATTTGAGCCGGGAGGATCGTATGCTGCTGGAGGCGCTGGCCGAAGAAGCGCACCTGGCTTATTTAAAACTCAAGAATCACCCTGATTTTGTTCCTTATCTGGAAAAAATGACCCCCTTGCGCTGGTATGGCGACTCGAACATTGCCAGTCGGCCAACCAAACGCAGCACAGGTGAGGGGTTAAAATTTGAAGACCTTCGAGCCATTCCGTTTGTAGGGGCCTGGGCGCACATGAAACAAAATATTCCAGGCTATTACGGCCTGGGAAGCGCGCTGGAAACCTTTTTGCGCAACCGCGCAAGCGAAATTAAACGACTGTACCAGCATTCTCTCTTTTTTCGAACGCTTTTGGAAAATTCGATGCAGTCGCTGGCAAAATCCAATTTTGATGTAACCCGTTACATGGCACAGGATGCACATTTTTCGGCATTCTGGCGCCTGTTATACGATGAATACCTGCGCACTGAGGCCGTATTGAAAACCGTTTCAGGTGAAACTAAATTGCTGGCCGAAAATGAAAGTTCGCGACAAAGCATCCGGCTCAGGGAAAATATCGTGCTCCCGCTGATTGCCATCCAGCAATTTGCCCTGCAAAAATTGCATGCGGAAACGATGGACGACGCCTTGCGCGAGCGCTACCGAAACCTTGTGCTTCGAGCAATGTTTGGTATCATCAACGCAGCGCGAAATGCCGCATAAAATGCTGTAAATCACAAAAGTCCTGCTATAAGGTATGAAGATTACATTGAACAGACTGAACGATGCCGTCCATTTTGAATGTGTGACGGAAGAAGGGCTTCGGGTGCAAACCGATGGTTCGCCCGACGTAGGCGGCGAAGGCAAAGCGCCCCGCCCGATGCAATTGCTCCTCATGAGTCATGCTGCCTGCACCGCCATAGATGTGGTGCATTTGTTGAAAAAAATGCGACAAACGCCCGACGATATTCAGGTGGAGTCCGACGGAGAACGCGATCCGGATGCAGTGCCGGCTGTTTTCCGGAAAATTCACCTGCATTACATTCTCCGCGGCGATCTGGACGAAAAAAGTGTGGAAAAAGCCATTCGTTTGTCCACAGAAAAATACTGTTCCGTCGGCGCCATGTTGTCCAAAACAGCCGACATCAGTTGGTCGTACGAGATCCGGAAATAAACGCCACCTTTCACACCATGCATTTTGAAACCCTTGCCATCCGGCTTCAAACGGAGCGCACGCAGCACCGCGAACACAGCACGCCCATTTTCCCGACCTCCAGTTTTGTCTTCGACGATGCCGAACAAATGCGTTCACTTTTTGCCGACGAGCAGGAAGGCAATATTTATTCACGGTTTACCAATCCGTCGGTCAGGGAATTTGAAGAAAAAATGGCGGCGCTGGAAGGAACGGAAGACGCTTTTGCCACAGCAACAGGCATGGCGGCAGTTTTTGCATCGTTGATGGCTTTTATGGGAGAAGGCGATCATTTGCTTTGTTCGCAGGCTGTTTTTGGCTCAACCCATACCATCTGTAATTATTATTTGCCGAAGTGGGGCATACAAACCACCTTTATTGACGGCAACCGGCCCGAAAGCTGGCAAGATCATTTGCGCCCGAACACCCGGATGTTGTTGCTGGAAACGCCTACCAATCCGGGACTGGACGTGATTGACCTGGCTTTTGCAGGTGAATTTTGCAAACAAAACGGGCTGTTGTTGAATGTGGACAATTGTTTTGCCACCCCGTATCTGCAACAACCGGCGCGTTACGGCGCACAGATCATTACCCACTCGGCAACCAAATTTCTCGACGGACAGGGGCGCGTACTCGGCGGTGTGGTGTGTGGAACACGAGACCTTGTAGCGGAAGTGCGCAAGTTTTGCCGTTCCACCGGTCCGGCGCTGTCGCCTTTCAATGCCTGGGTTTTGTCAAAAAGTCTTGAAACGCTGGCCGTTCGCCTTGATCGTCATTGTGAAAATGCAGAAAAACTCGCTGATTTTTTGTCGGCACATTCACAAGTTGAAAGGGTCATTTATCCTTTTTTGAAAAGCCATCCCGATCATGATCTGGCGCGTCGGCAGATGAAAAAAGGCGGTGGCCTGGTGGCGTTTGATATCCGGGGTGGTTTGCCGGCCGGCCGGCGTTTTCTCGACCGACTGAAAATGTGTTCCTTATCAGCCAACCTGGGCGATACGCGCAGTATTGTTACCCACCCTGCTTCCACCACGCATGCCAAACTGAGCCAGGAAGCCCGGGCCGCGGCAGGAATCGGCGATGGATTAATCCGAATATCCGTCGGACTGGAGCATTGGGAAGATATTCGGGCCGATCTGGAGCAGGCATTTCAATAGTATATTTCGAACAATAAAACACCATTATTACCGGCGGTACAATTGAATAACATGGCAGTGAATGAAGGCCTTCCGCCTTGCGGTTATCTTCTTCCGGCAGACATACCCGGATTGCAATTTTGGCAGCACAAAGCCCCTTTCTTGTTGGAAAATGGCGGTATTTTGCCAGAATTTACCCTTGGCTATCATACGTTTGGAACGCTGAATAAAGCCCGTAACAACGTGATCTGGGTATGCCATGCGCTAACAGCGAACTCCAACGTAGCCGACTGGTGGTCGGGTTTGTTTGGGCCGGGCAATGTTTTTGATCCGGAGCGCTATTTTATCGTTTGTGTCAATATGATCGGCTCGTGTTATGGCAGTACAGGGCCGCGTAGTATGGACCCGCACACGGGGCTGGCATACGGAAAGGATTTCCCGTTGGTCAGTATTCGGGATATTGCCC
Organism: Saprospiraceae bacterium; assembly: GCA_033762055.1. Lineage (GTDB taxonomy): Bacteria > Bacteroidota > Bacteroidia > Chitinophagales > Saprospiraceae > M3007. Next base: position 2,365 of record JANRLZ010000155.1, on the reverse strand, counting down.
GTACGCAGGCTTTATTGATGGAACATTTGGGTTTGGAGGAAATTGCGATGTGCGTCGGCGGTTCCTGCGGTGGTCATCAGGTGCTGGAACTGGCTTTGCTGTTGCCCGAAAAAATCAGAAAACTGGCCTTGCTGGTTTGTGCGGCCCGCGAATCGGCCTGGGCCATTGCCATTCACGAAAGTCAGCGTATGGCCATTGAGGCGGATCCGGACTGGTTGCGGGATGCCGATAATGCCGGTGCTGCCGGCTTGCGCGCCGCCCGGGCGATCGGCCTGTTGAGTTACCGGAGCATCGAAGCCTATCGGGCTACCCAGACCGACGACGACGAACGCAGCAGCGCTTTCCGGGCTGCCGGTTACATGCAGTATCAGGGTGAAAAATTGGTGCGCCGCTTTCATGCACAGGCCTACTGGAACCTGACCCGGACGCTCGATACTCACCATGTGGGGCGCGGGCGCGGCGGCATTGAAACAGCCTTGCAGCAAATTACCGTTCCGGCCTTTGTTTTTTCCATCCGGCAAGACATGCTGATTCCGCCCTATGAACAGGAAATGCTGGCCCGCCACCTGCCGGATGCCCGCTTTTTTTCTATGGATTCGATGTATGGACATGATGGTTTTTTGATTGAAACCGAAGTGTTGCGCCGGGAAATGGGGGCGTTTTTGACAGGATAACAAAGAATAAAATCAACTTTTTCAATCTACATGTTGCATTTCAGGATAAAAAGGGTTTAACTTTGAATAGAACTGGTTGGCACAGCCGGCCGGTAAAAATCAACGCTTCACCGTTTTATTCTAACCAAAATGCTTGTGAAAACTTTTGCAGGAGCCGTTCATGGTGTGGACGCGCAACTGATTACCATCGAAACCAACGTAGGCGGCGCGCTCGGCAACACCGACAAAATTGGAATTTTTATTGTCGGTTTGCCCGACAGTGCGGTACGTGAAAGTCTCCCCCGTATCGAAGCCGCTGTAAAAAATACCGGCTTTCGACAACCCCGCCTCAAAACCATCATCAATCTGGCGCCGGCCAATATCCGCAAAGAAGGCTCTGCCTTCGATCTGCCCATCGCACTGGGCATGTTGGCCGGCGCGGGTTTGATTCCACCCGATGGTCTGGATCAATACCTGATTATGGGAGAGCTCTCGCTGGATGGTTCACTACGACCCATCAAAGGCGCCTTGCCCATCGCGATAAAAGCGAGGAAAGACAAATTCAAGGGTTTTATCCTTCCCAAAGCCAATGCCCGCGAAGCAGCCATTGTCAACGACCTTGAAATTTACGGTGTTGACAGTCTGCTCGAAGCCATTGATGTGCTGGCAGGCGATTCGGAAATAAAGCCGCTGGTGGTGCATACGCGGGATGAGTTTGCCAACCAGGCAAGCGTGTATGAGGTGGATTTTTCCGATGTAAAAGGCCAGGAAAACATCAAACGCGCGCTCGAACTGGCGGCTGCCGGCGGACACAACGTCATTTTGATTGGTCCGCCCGGCGCCGGAAAAACCATGCTGGCGCGTCGCTTGCCCACTATTTTACCGCCACTTACCCTGCACGAAGCGCTGGAAACCACCAAAATACATTCGGTTTCCGGCGCGTTGCCCAATCATGCTGCATTGGTTACAACCCGTCCATTTCGGGCGCCGCACCACACCATCAGCGATGTGGCGCTGGTCGGCGGCGGCTCCGACCCCATGCCGGGAGAGATCAGTTTGGCGCACAACGGGGTGTTATTTCTCGATGAATTACCGGAGTTCAAACGCACCGCGCTCGAAGTAATGCGCCAGCCCATGGAAGAACGCCGGGTCACGATCAGTCGGGCAAAATCAACCGTCGAATACCCGGCCGGTTTTATGCTGGTGGCCTCGATGAACCCCTGAGGGTTCGTTGCATAGTTGCATCGTTTTCGGATTCGGAAGAATTCTCTGAACTGAAGTTGATTGAATTGGTAGATTCGTTGGTAAGAGTTGGGATATATGAAAGGTTGATTGCTATGTCCTCGCGCCCCGCGACGATGGAGGAGGTAAAGGCTTCTATTATGGCTTTCTTTTCTTCTTGAGTGAAGCTGTACCACTGCTTGTGCAGGTTTTGAGCATCGCTCAAAACCTGCACGTTGTCCAAGCTTTGCATCCGTAAGGCATCAATCTGCCCTTGCAATTCCGTCATGGACACTTCCACTTGGCATTGTGCATTGTATATCGGAGTATGTTGCTCTTTGAACGCTTCCTTCGAGATTTGGCCCTCATGGTAGAGTTCGAAGATATTGTCTACCTTATGCTTGAGTTTGAGGTATTCCTTCCTCCTTGTTTCCAGTAATTCTTCCTTGTCCTTGAGTATGAGTTTTTCTTTGTCTAAATGACCCTGGATT
>JANRLZ010000154.1:0-6408 GCA_033762055.1 Saprospiraceae bacterium | reverse complement strand
GGCACACCGATATTGGAATACATGCCGCCCCACACATCTTGTGTAATGTCGGAGAAATCACCGTTTACTGCCTGGTAGGTAAGAATGGCCGGGAAAGGCGAGTTGGTCACGTCTTCCTTGATGGCGAATTCATTGTAGTTCTCCAGCACCGGGTTTTGTGTGCCGGGCGTGTAGCGGTAAAAACGCTCGAAATAATCCTGATGTACCCAGATGCCGCTGTCGTTGGGAGCAAAGATTGGAACAATGTCGTAATCGAATTTACCGACATAGCCGTAGTCGAACAGGCGATCTTCGTGACGCGGGTCGAAGGTGCGGCTCTGGTTGCGCTCGTAGGCAAACTGCAGGGTGTAGTTGGCGTTGCTGATCGAAACCTTTTTGCTGCTGTTTTTATTGTCGGCTTCCGTATTACCGAGACGATGGCGGAAACGGAAGTTACCGCGATAAGTGTTGTCGTAGTCGGTCGGGTTGTTCTGGGCATTGAGCAGCCACCAGCCTGGTTCGTTGAGTGCGCCGCCGCCATCCACGAGGTTGCGGCTGTCGGTATAAGTACCGGTCAGGCTCACATCAATGGCGCTCGAAATACGCAGGTCAATTTTACCATTCAGGTCAAGGTTGGTAGCCCGCTGGTACGGACGGGCGGTGAGCACGTCCACGCTGTCGTTGGTCAGCAGCTGGCCGCCAGCTACAAGGCTGTTGCCGATACGGCGAAGGGGATGTGCTTCCAGGTTGCGCAGTACGCTTTCCTTGGCGCGGTACACCGGCAATGCCGGCGGATCGTCTTCGTCGCGTTGGGTGTACTGACCGGAAATACGGAAACCCAGCACGGTACGGCTTTTGCCGTCGGCCAGTTTTTTACGAATGATCGGGCCGCTGATGTTACCCGTAGCAAGCAGGTAGCCAAAATCGTCGAGGCCGTTGGAGTTTTCCACGTCGAGGAAGCCGTGGTATTCGCTGGCCGGGCCTTTCGTAATACCCGAAACGATACCGCCGGTTACGTCGCCGATTTCGGCGCCCAAACCGGAAGTAATTACCTGCAGCTGTTCAAAATCCTGCACCGGCGGAACGCCGCCCGATACGCGAATACCATCTACGTAGTAGTCGGTACCGTTGGAACGAGCGCCCTTGATGTTTACATCGCCGCCGTCAATCGAACTGGCGCCCACCGTGGTGGCGACAATCGTGTTGACACTACGTGTCGGCAGGTTTTTGATTTGTTCAGACGTGAGCGTCTGGCCGCTGGAGGTTTTGTCCTGCTCAATGAGCGGAACCTTGTAGGCCACCACAACGACTTCGTCGAGAACGGTGGAGGTGGACATTGTCACGTTTTGTGTCGTGATTTGTCCGACCAGCACACGAACGCCGGAGATGCGTTGTGCTGCGAACCCCGTGTAAGAGTACTCTACATCGTAGGTACCGGGGTCGAGTTGGATGCGATAGTCGCCGTTGAAGTCCGTAATCGTGCCGCGCACAAAATCCGAGCCCCTTAGCACTTTCACGGTCGCTCCGATCAAGGCTTCCTTGCCGTCGGTTACATTGCCGGTCAGAACGGTGTTCTGCGACCATGCGACGGAAGCGCCTATCAGGAGCATCGCAATTGTTAAAAGTAATGAACGTACCATAGAACAGAGGTTGAAAAGATTTACTTGTTATGATCCGGTGGTGGTTATCCGTTTTTTATTGCAGGAAACGGGAATTTCGCATTGATTTTTTCCAGCAAAATTTCCGCCAGCATACGTTTCGATTCATGGGTCCAGCCCGCTACATGGGGAGAAAGAACCACATTTTCCAACTGATGCAACCTTTTGTACAAGGCCTGCTCTTTTAGCGAAAAAGTGGCGGGTTTTTCATTTTCAAACACATCCAGACATGCGCCGCTTATTTGTCCCGTTTCAAGTGCTTCCACCACATGAGCGGTGTTTACACATTTTCCCCTTGCAGTATTAATGAGTACAAATCCTTTTTTGCAACCCTGAATAAACGCCGCATCAACGAGCTGCAATGTTTCGGCAGTGAGTGGCAGGTGCAAACTGATAATGTCGGCCTTTTCCATCAATTCCTGCCGGGTGGTTTCCCGCACCCAGGGCATATCGTTTGCATAACCGCCTGCTTTGTACTTGTCATAAGCCAGCACTTCCATTTCCATACCGGCCAGTTTTTTGGCGAATTGACTGCCCGTATGGCCGAATCCAATAATGCCCAGCGTTTTCCCGCGAAGTTCCCAGCCCCGGTTGGCTTCGCGTTGCCAGATATTTTGCCGCACTTCCCGATCGGCGCGCAGGAGATGATTGGCCAAAACGAGCAACATACCCAGGGCTTGTTCCGCGACAGCATTCCGATTGCCTTCCGGGCTGCTCCAAACTTCAATGCCACGTTCGGCGGCATAAACCCGATCCACGATTTCCATTCCCGAACCCAAACGGGCCACAAATTTCAATTTTACTGCGGCATCCAGAAAATCCTGATGAACCAAAATTTTGCTGTTGATGATCAGGCCTTCATAGTCGCCAATGATCTCCCGGGTTCTTTCCGGCGTGATATTCGGCACAAAATCGCATTGCCACCCGCTTTTTTCCAATCCTTCTTTCAACAAAGCGTGGCAATCGTCCGTGATTAGCACTTTACCCATTTTTTTCGCAACGAATCAAGGTCGAAAGTAGTCCGCCATATATATATGGCATACAGACATTGTGTGAAAGGTTGTTTTAGGCGGGCGAACGCTTTGCCTCGCTTCGTGAAAGAAATTGGGATTTACGCGTATTCTGCGGAAATTTGCCCCGTCCAGATTCTTCCACGAAAGACGTCCGTTTGCCCGACAAGCGGCAAAGATATTCAGACCAATATATGAAGCACATCTTTTTTTCAGTTCTGACAACTTTGGCTTTTTCTTCCTGCTCGGAACCCGCTCCTGCGCCCAAAAACCAGCTCCACTGCTACATGCGCTACGACGCAGCGGGGAGAAAAACCAAGGCGGAAGCCTATTTGCGCGACGGCGCCACCCAAAACATCATTGACTTGCCCAACGGGATCAGTTTCCAATCCACCCCGATGAAACCTTTGCCGGTGCGGGGGATCACTTACAACGCCGAGTACGCCGCCAGCTTTATTGCCGAACCGTATTTCGAGTGGAAAGACAAAGCCGGTAAAATCACCCGATATTCCTTCAAAGCGCCGGCGGTAGATTCGTTTTACTTCGACCCGGCGCCGCTATCGGTTAAAAAAGCCACCCAGTTGCGCTGGATCGGTCAACCGCTGATCAAAGGCGAAACCATCGTGTTTATGTGGGAAAACAAAACAAGCGGCGAGACACAACCCATGGAGGTCAGCTCTTCGCTTGGTATTTCATTGATCGAAATTCCCGCTGCCAAACTGGGTCAACTGGGCCCCGGCGAATGGTCGCTGTACCTGGTGCGAAAACGACTGGTAAAAGCAGAAGCCGGCGATTACCTGGTGGACTGTGTTTCGGAATATTATTCCAAACCGGCAATCGTTAAAATCGGGGAATAGCGGGCGGATTCGAACCGACGCTCTAACCGCTGCACTAATTCAACAAAAAAACCCGACCTTTTACAAGACCGGAGTTCCTGTTTGGTGGAGGATAACGGATTCGAACCGACGCTCTAACCGCTGCACTAATTCAACAAAAAAACCCCGGCCTTTTGCAAGACCGGGGTTCCTGTTCGGTGGAGGATAACGGATTCGAACCGATGACCTCTTGCATGCCATGCAAGCGCTCTACCAGCTGAGCTAATCCCCCTCGTTGCCGCATTACGGGCCGCAAATGTATGAGCCTTCCGCAATTTGACAACTGTTTTTTAAAAAAATATGTGCAACGATTTTTTCATCGTTTCCCCGGCGTAATACGGGGCGACTATTTCTTTTTCATCTCCGCATAATATTTGTAGAAATACGGGATGGTCTCGATGCCTTTGTAGTAGTTGAACAATCCGTAATGCTCGTTGGGCGAGTGAATATCGTCGGAATCAAGCCCAAAACCCATGAGAACAGATTTGGCATTCAACACCTGGTCGAACATGGCTACAATCGGAATACTGCCGCCGCCGCGTTGGGGCAGGGGCTTTTTGCCAAAAGCAGTTTCGAGCGCCTTTTCCGAGGCTTTGTACTCCACCGAATTGGTAGGCACTACCACCGGATGACCGCCATGATGGGCGTTGACTTTTACTTTTACCGACTTGGGCGCCAGGCTTTCAAAATGTTTCTGGAACAACTTTTCAATTTTTTTCGGATCCTGATCGGGCACCAGTCGCATCGAAATTTTGGCAAATGCCTTGCTCGGCAGCACCGTTTTGGCGCCTTCGCCGATGTATCCGCCCCAGATACCGTTTACATCAAGCGTAGGACGAATACCGGTGCGTTCTACCGTAGTAAACCCTTTTTCTCCCATCAGTTCCGAAACACCAAGGTCTTTCATGTATTGTTTTTCATCGTAAGGCGCTTCGTTCATGGCCTTGCGCTCCTTGCTGCTCACTTTTTGCACCTCGTCGTAAAAACCTTTCACCGTGACGCGGCGCTTGTCGTCGTGCAGTGAGGCAATCATGCTGCAAAGCACGTTGACCGGGTTGGCTACTGCACCGCCATACACGCCGGAATGCAGGTCTTTATTGGGACCAGTTACTTCCACTTCCATGTAACACAGGCCGCGCAGACCTACTGTAATGCTCGGTGTATTGTTGTCAATAATGCTGGTATCGGAAATCAGCACCACGTCGCAAGCCAGTTTCTTTTTGTTTTCCTTGCAGAATTTCTCTAAATTTTTCGAACCCACTTCTTCCTCTCCTTCAATCATGAATTTCACATTGCAAGGGAGATTGCCTGTTTTCATCATCATTTCAAATGCCTTGACGTGCATGAACACCTGCCCCTTGTCGTCGCAGGCGCCACGGGCGAAAATGGCGCCCTGAGGGTGATTTTTTGTCTTTTTTACCACCGGCTCAAAAGGCGGACTGTCCCACAAATCAAGCGGATCGGGCGGTTGTACGTCGTAGTGACCATAAACGAGTACCGTGGGAGCCTTGGGGTTCACCATCTTTTCGCCGTACACAATCGGGTGGCCGGCGGTATCACAAACCTCCACATTGTCCACCCCGACTGCCTTGAGGTGTTGGGCGGTGGCTTCCGCCATGCGACGCACATCGCCGGCGTATTTTGGGTCGGCGCTCACCGATGGGATGCGCAGCAGTTCGAGTAATTCGTCGAGGAAACGTTGTTTGTTTGCCTCAAGGTAGGTTTTTAATTCTTTCATGCAATTCTGCGAATTTGTTGTTGAACGGGTATTTTGGGAAAGGTGGGCAAAAGTCTTTGTTTTTTTCTGAAAAATGCCGCAACGGTTCGACAATTTACCCGCCGCTTGTCCATTTTCAAAACTTCATCCATCTTCGCCGCCACTTATCACGTATAACAGCATGGCTTCCCGCACCTTTTTCTGTATTGACGCCCACACCTGCGGCAACCCCGTTCGACTCGTCGCCGGAGGCGGCCCACACCTCCAGGGCGCCAACATGAGCGAAAAACGACAGCATTTTCTGCGCGAATACGACTGGATTCGCCGGGCCCTGATGTTCGAACCCCGGGGCCACGATATGATGAGCGGCAGCATCCTTTATCCTCCGCACGATCCGGCCAACGACGTGGCCGTGCTGTTTATCGAAACCAGCGGCTGCCTGCCCATGTGCGGCCACGGAACCATCGGAACCGTCACCATCGCCATCGAGCAGGGACTGGTAACCCCTCAAACGCCCGGACAACTTCGCCTCGAAACACCGGCCGGACTCGTACAGGTGCATTACCATCAGGAAGGTAAAAAGGTAAAATGGGTACGGCTCACCAACGTCCCCGCTTTTCTGGCCGCTACCGATATTGAAGTCGAGTGCCCGGAACTGGGTATGCTCCGGGTAGATGTCGCCTACGGCGGAAATTTTTACGCGATCGTTGATCCGCAGCCCAATTTTCCGGGGATCGAACATTACCGCGCCGAACAACTTATCGCCTGGGCGCGGGAAATGCGGCGCCGTATCAATGAAAACCACCGCTTTGTTCATCCCGAAAACCCGACCATCGCCGGACTCAGCCATATCCTCTGGACCGGCCAACCCCTCGACCCGACTTCCACCGCCCGCAACGCCGTGTTTTATGGCGACAAAGCCATTGACCGTTCACCCTGCGGCACCGGCACCAGCGCACGCATGGCCCAGTGGTATGCACAGGGAAAACTGAAACCCGGTGAACTTTTTATCCACGAAAGCATCATCGGTTCAAAGTTCGTCGGTCGTATCGAAGAGGAAACCACTGTGGCAGGCCAAAAAGCCATGCGCCCCGGCATCGAAGGCTGGGCCATCGTCACCGGCTACAACACCATTCTGGTTGACGACGACGATCCTTATGCCCACGGCT
>JANRLZ010000153.1:0-3155 GCA_033762055.1 Saprospiraceae bacterium | reverse complement strand
GCCTTTGATGGCGGCATTGAGGGCGGTAATGTTCCCTTGCACATAACTGCCGTCGCCCATGACAAAACGTTTGTCCACCTTGACTTCTCCGTGAATCGCCCCGTCGAGGCGGACATTTTCGCCGCAGGCAAATTTTCCTTCAATGGTGGTGCCTTTGGCAATAACGGTGGTGGCTGCGCTGTCTTTGTCGTTGAGACCTGACACGCCGGCACTGCTTGATTTAGTTTCTTTTGTACTTGAACCGAACATAATGATGAAAAAAGTTTTCTAATGAACCGTATCCTGTCTGGCGCCAACTGCATGCATGGATTAGGGATTGCATACACCGGCCAGGTTACGTTTACCCAAGGCAGTATTTCATCAACAAAGAATCGTGCCAAAATCGGTTGAAATCAAAATTCTATTTTTGCGCCGTATGACAACCATTCTCGCCATTGAGTCATCCTGCGATGATACCTCTGCAGCCATCGTACGCGATGGCCGCGTGCTCTCCAATTGTGTCGCCAATCAGGAAGCACACCGCCAGTTTGGCGGTGTAGTGCCCGAAGTAGCCTCCCGCGCCCATCAGGTCAACATCATACCGGTAGTGGATATGGCGCTGAAAAAAGCGGGGGTGGAAAAATCGGAAATTTCGGCCGTCGCTTTTACCCGTGGTCCGGGATTGCTGGGTTCCCTGCTGGTGGGTACTTCCTTTGCCAAGTCGTTTGCACTCAGTCGAAACCTGCCGCTCATCGAGGTGAATCACATGCAGGCGCATGTGTTGGCACATTTTGCAGAAGACCCCAAGCCCGCCTTTCCATTTCTTTGTCTAACGGTGAGTGGCGGCCACACCCAAATAGTACTGGTACGCGATTTTCTCGACATGGAAATCATCGGTCAGACCCTCGACGACGCCGCCGGTGAAGCTTTCGACAAATCGGGCAAATTATTGGGGCTGGGATATCCGGCCGGTCCGCTGATTGATAAACATGCCCGTGAAGGGCAGCCTTGTTACCCTTTTCCAGAACCGGCTATTTCGGGACTCGACTTTAGTTTTAGCGGCTTGAAAACCAGTATTTTATATTTTTTAAAAAAGGAAACCGCCGCTCATCCCGGCTTTATCGAAGAAAATCTGGCTGATATTTGCGCTTCGATTCAAGACAGCATTATTACCATACTGCTGAAAAAATTGCGGAAGGCCGCGCGGCAGACCGGAATTCGTGAGATCGCCATTGCCGGCGGCGTGAGCGCCAATTCCGGATTGCGAAAAGCGCTTGCCGAATGGGGAGAAAAAGAAGGCTGGAATACTTACATCCCGGCCTTCCAATATTGCACCGACAATGCCGGCATGATTGGCGTGACGGCCTATTACAAATTTTTGGCAGGCCAGTTTTGTGGACAGGACGCGGCGCCCTATGCCAGGGCTGCCCAATAACAAGGAAAAAATGAAACAATTCACGCTTTTTTGGAGCATTTGCCTGTTGGCCACCGCCTGCGACCAGCAGCCTTATCGCATGGGCGAAAGACTGTACAAAACCCACTGCGCCAACTGCCACCTGGATAAAGGGGAAGGCCTGGGCGCCCTGATTCCACCGCTGGCCGGCGCCGACTATCTGGTCAAACATCGGGATCGCCTGCCATGTATCGTGCGGCATGGACTGAGCGATTCGATTGTGGTAAATGGCAAATCGTATGCGGAGCAAATGCCCGCCAACAATCAACTATCGGATATCCAGATTGCCAATGTGTTGAATTTTATCTTGCACAGCTGGGGCAACAACGCAGCGCCTTACACTTTTGAGGAAGTACAAAATATTCTGAAACAATGTCCCGGACAAACGCCGGTTGCGCAATAATATGCCCTTTGGCGACCAAACCTTTACAATTGCTTCGTGTGCAATTGGGGTTTCGCAAATGTCTCTCTATTTTTGGCCGATCGTTTATACGAACCAATTCCAGACACAACACCAACTGCGTGTTGGTCTACCATTTTCCTATTCCGAATGCTTGACTTTCGGATAATATGCACAAAGATGAAGCAAGCCTTTACGCTCGCCGCAGCCCTATTGGCGGCCTTTTCCCTCCACGCCCAAGTTCCAACCAATGATGCATTCGATTGTGCCACCATGGTCAATCTTGGCGAAGTACCGGCTTGTCAGCCCACGGTATATACCAATACCAATGCGACACCCAGCAATATCGCAACGGTAGATACCGTATCGTGCTTTCAAAGCGGTACGGCACAGCGCGATGTGTGGTTTCGTTTTCAGTGTCCGATTACGTTGCTTGATGTTCGCGTAACCATCACCGGCGCAGGGGGTACCCCCATCACCAACCCCGAGTTTGCCATTTACCGCGGCGATTGCCAGTTCGATGGTCTGGCCGAACTGGATTGTGCCAGTGCAGGACAGGGACAAGTCAGCGCCATGCTCGATTTATTTGGACTGACGCCGGGTTTGGACTATTATATTCGGGTTTCCGACTGGTCGGCTACGGCGACGCCCAACTGGGGTGATTTCACCGTTTGTGTAGACAGCATTCCACCGGTGGTGAATATTACACAGGGCAGTTCTTCGCTTTGTGCGGGAACCTTGTACGATTCCGGTGGCGAGTTCGGTGATTATGGTCCCAATGAAGACCACACGTTTGTAATTTGTCCGGATCAAGCGGCGGAGTGTATTCAATTTACCCTTGAATATTACCACCTCGAACCGACCGCCGATCCATTTGGCGCCGGACAGGGCGATCAATTGTATTTTTATGATGGCCCCAATACCAATGCGCCTTTGCTGGCGGCGCTCGATGGCACCGGTTTTAGTCAGCAAAATATAGCCGGCGGCGGGGGCGTGTGTTTGAGGGTACAGGCGACCAGCGGTTGTCTGACGGTGCGATTTGATTCAGATGCCAATGTACAGGAGGAGGGCTGGAAAGGCAGCTGGCAATGCAGTAGTGACCCTTGCGAACCGATGGAGGTCTTGACGATAAATGCCAATGCAAACGCCGACAGCATTGTTGCTGCCGTTTCAACCGGCGGGGCAGTGGTGACGGTAACCGATATTTTGTGCGATTCAATTCAGTACGGAACATTTGCATTTGCTACGGAGAACAACGATCTGGACATGGAAACCGGCCTGCTCCTAACTTCCGGGGCAGCTGTTAATGCCGAAGGGCCCAAT
>JANRLZ010000152.1:0-8012 GCA_033762055.1 Saprospiraceae bacterium | reverse complement strand
GAGTGAGGAGTGAGGGATGAAGGATGAGGGATGAGGGATGAAGGATGAGGGATGAGGGATGAAGGATGAGGGATGAAGGCTAAAAGGTTTGAGTTGAGTAGCGTTCAGCTTTTAAGCCTTCTGCCCTCTGCCTCCTGCCTTCTGCCTCTTCCCCAACAGTCAGCTTTTTATCTTTTAGCCTTCATCCCTCATCCCTCATCCTTCATCCCTCATCCTTCATCCCTCATCCTTCATCCCTCATCCCTCATCCTTATTATCGTACGACCAGGAATCGTTCGCTTTGCGCGTGCCGTTCGGTTTGAATACAAAGCAGGTAAATACCCGCCTGGTAGTTCCCGGCGTCCAGCTCCAGCTGATAACGTCCGGCGCGGCGACTTTCATTGGCGACAAGCATCTCGATCAGGCGACCTTGCAAATCCCGGACGCAGAGGGTAAGTTGTCCATCGTTCGGAATATCATATTCAATCTGCAAACGCTGCACCACGGGGTTCGGCCGGCATTGCAGCGACAGCGCCGTCACCGGTGACAATGTGGTATTTCGTTGGCGGTCGGCAATGGCAGGAGTGATGCCGCATTCTTCGATCAAGGCCCAGAAATTACTGCCACGCCGGGCCTGAAAACCTGGCTGGAGCTGGATATGATCGCCGGCGTGGTAAATAACTTTCCGGCCGGCATTGATCACGCCGTTCGACACGATGAAATCCTCCGCCATATAAATACCCGGCGCGACGGCGCCCGCAATATTCAGACTGGGCACACAGGTGGTCAGCAAATTAAAATAATCGGTTTCGTACATGCCCCGTCCGTGGGTAGCCGCCACCACCATGTGGTCGGATGCGCGGTATTGCAGCATGTCCACCCGCACATTGGCGAGACCGAAATTGCTGGTAGGCCACCATTGGGTATTCACGCCGTCGAGATCGTCGGTGCTCCACACACCCAGTTCGGTGGCAAGCAACAATTTATCGTGATCGAACGGATGGAACATCGCCCATCGTACCGGCATGTCCGGCAGGTCGTTGTCTATATCCACCCAGTTATCTCCGCCATCGGTGGTTTCCCAAACACTGTTGGTACCGTAGTTCGACTGGGTAATAATGATGTGGTTTTCGTTACCCTCCTCTACTAAAATGCAGGAAATATAGTCTGCAATTGGCGAATTGAGGTCTTCCACAATCACCGCTCCATTTTGGTGGGCATCATCAATGCGCAACAGGGCGCCATTGGTCGTTCCCACATACACCCGGTTGGCCGTATTGGGTGAAACGGTGAGGGCGCTGGCCTGGCCGCCGTTCATCTCCGTCAAATTTTCAATGGTAACGGTATTCGCCGCTCCGACCCCGCTCATGCGTCCGAGTCTGTTGCCGGCATCGGAAAAATAAAGGATGTCGGCAGCATCGTCATAATCGGCAGGGGTGATGAACAACGCGCTATTATTCAGGGGGGTGATGTTTGCAAAAAAAGCGCCGCCATTGTTGGAGACATAAAAATACTGTCTTTGCGAAGACGCGATCTGGATGTTTGGATCATCCTGATCAATAAAACAAAAACCGCCGTCGCCGCTGGTGCCGGGCGCTTCAGCCGTGTTGACCAGGCCGCCGCCGGTGAACTGGGGCGTACCATTGTCCTGCGTCCCGCCGAGCAAATAATTGGAGCCTGCCGTCGGGTGCATGGCATTGGCGTAAAATTGTGTGACGTTGTAGGAATTGTTTTTTGGCGTAATCGCCGGGGCGGCGTTGGCGCCATTGGTGCAACGATAAACGCCGCCATCGTTGCCAAACACCATTTCGTTGGAATTGCCGGTGCGGTAAACAATGGCGTGGTGGTCGGCGTGAATAGGCGGATAGGGAATCCAGGTAGCGCCGCCGTCGGTGGAATGAACCAGGCTTTGCGCGCCAAGCCATATCCGGTTAATATCGTTGGGATCCACCGCCAGGATGAAACAATACCAGCAAATATCGCCCACACCCGGAGTGGTGGCAGTGGCATTCCAGGTAGCGCCGCCATCGGTTGAAACACAAACCGCTGCGCAAGTACCGTCGGTCGCCTCAAATGCCGCATAAATCACCTGGGCATTGCCGGGCGCACAGGCAATTTCCACGCGACTGAAAACGGCCGGGAAGCTGGGGCTGTTCAATTCCACCAGGGCATTGCCTTGCAACTGGAAAACGCCGCCGCCGTTGCGGCCCACAAAAATCTGCCCGCTTGCAGATACTTCCACATCCTGAGCAGAACCTGTTCCACCAAATAATTGCTGAAAACTGTCGCCGCCGTCGGTAGAACGGAAAAAGCCGCCGGTCGTGCCGACATAGAGGTCTCCATTGCCGTCCACCACAATTTTATTGACATTAAAAAAGTCGGAATTGCCGGAAGTCGCCGGCAAGGCTTCCCAGGTAGCGCCACCGTTGGTGGAGCGCCAGATGCCGAATCCGCGTTCGATGCCGTTGGCAAAACCTTGCTCGCCGGTGCCGAAATACATCCGGTTCGGATTGGAAGGATCCTGCGCGAGGGTGGTGATGTTGAGGTAATCGAAAAAGTCGTCGGCCTGTGTCCAGGTGGGCAGGGCCGCATCAATATTGGTCGTACGCCAGAGGCCGCCCGACACCCCGGCGGCCCACACGGTGCGCCCGGTGGGATCGTTGGCATCGAAAATCAGGCCGCGGGTGCGCCCTCCCACGTTGTTGGGGCCGCGTTCTTCCCAGTAAACCGGGATAGCGCGCTCGGCCTGCGCCATTTGGGCGCGTTTGGCCTGGGCGATGCGATAAGCCTCCTGCAAGCGGTACTGCGGCACCGTGTTGGTCGCCGGGTCGCGGGTCATGAGGAACTCTTGTTCGAATCGGCCGGCAATGCTGCGGGCAAGTCGTTGGCTTTTGGTCTCTTTGGCCGCAACGACGGTTTTATGCGACGCTTTATGCAGCAAATAAGCAGTTGTGCCCACCGCTGCGACGATGCAAAGCGCGAAGAGGGTATGGTTTGAAATTTTCATTGGATGAAGTTAAAAAACGGGGTAAATGGAAGATGTGAGGCAGTCTCACAGGTCATGTTGAAGACAGGATTCTGAAAAGGGTACACATTTTCTTTTTGAAAACCAGGCTCCGAAAACATGTGTGAGAAATGGAGCCTTTGACCTTTTCTCTGCATTTTACATTCAAATCATCAGCCGTGTAGCGGCGCCATCTTCGTAGATAAACGACAGGCGGGATCAAAAAAAGGGACGTAGCCCTGACATCTTGGTAACGTGAACCTAAACAAGATGTCAGGGCTACGCCCCTCTTCTGGTTCCGGTTGCCGTTTAGCTAGGAAGATAGCGGGGCTATGCCCCTTTTTGAGATCGTTCTGAAAATATGTACCCTTTCAAAATGCAAATCACAAAAATCAAGGTTTAATGCGCCACGATGACGGCCTTCGATACTTTGTATGCCGGTGTTTCCAGTACGCAGGTATAAGCGCCGGGAGCCAGGTTTTCCAGCTGGAATTTTTCAACGTGGAAGCCTGCAGGCAAATAACTGCGGGGACGCAACATTTTAACCAGCACACCCCGGTGGTCGAAGAGGTAAATGCCGGCACTGGTGGCCGTTTCTACGCTGAATTCTACCTGCATGACGTCGCCCACCGGATTGGGCAATACCCGAAACTCCGGCTGAACCGTCGCCTGAACGGATGGTGCATCTTGTCCGTCTTCCCGCATACCGGCCGTTTCGCCGCGCATACCCGGGTAGTTGTCGGCTTTCAGATCGGCCAGCTGGCTGCATCCGCCGCCCGGCACAATACGCGCAAGAAAACGCGAACCGGACTGCGCATGGAAATTGGCTTTCAATGAAATGGAACGACCAGCCAACATCCGAACATCCGCCGAAGGCGCAATCGTAACGCCCGGCCCCACGGTGATCGTCTGGCGGGCAGCGTAGGTCTGGTTGGCAGTCAGTACGCCCGCCGGAATGGTTTTGTTGGCTTCATCGGCATCATGACCGGTCAACAGCAACGAAAAACGCTGCGAACCGTCGGTCAATGTACCCGGCGCCACCACTCGGATGGTATGGGTTCCTGTCGCTGGCGTAAGTAAAAGCACCTGCTCCACATTGTCGCGGGTATTGTCGCCCGTGGTGGCGGCATTGGCCGGGTTGGCCGGATCCAGTACCCAGGGTAAATGCGTACTCACCCCGTCATTTATTCGCAAGTCGAGGTCGTTGACCAGATAATTCGCGCCGGCAGGATCAACGAAACCGCCATTGACAGTCGGCGAAGGCGGGTCGGTCCAGACCAGCGTGACTTTTAGCGGGTCTTGTCCGCGGCTTTCTACCGTGTAGGTAAATTCTTCACCGGCTTCTACTTCCCCTTCGATCAATTGGGTACAACCGTCGAAACGGTGGTAAGTCAGCAATTCCGCTGCGTCGGCTACGTTGATCAAACCCCAGCCAAAGCTGTAGTCGGGCCCGTTGTTGATGCCGCACTCATCGGCCTGATGAATGAGCAGGCCTTTCATGGTGGAAGACCGCGGATCGGTGCCGGGGAAGAGGTTGTTCCAGTGTTCGTTCAACAAACCCACACTGCCGGTTACGGCGGGAGTTGACATGGAGGTACCCTGAATAGAACCATAGTCGGTATCGCTGCCGGAGAAAGCCGAATAAACGCTTACGCCGTTGGCCACGACATCGGGTTTGATGCGTCCGTCGTCGGTGGGCCCCCAGCTGGAAAATACGGCCATATCAAAATTCACATCAAGCGGCCCGGTATAGCTGCCGGGAATATCGTTGATGGCGCCCACCGTCACAATATTTTTGGCGGTTCCCGACGAAGAAATGGTGCCAAAATCGCCACCAAGACCGTCGAGCGGGTGGGTGTCGGTTTCCACGGTGGGGTTGTTGCCATGCCGGTGCGGGTCGCCCGGGGCCGGGTCGTTTTGGTCGCGGTCATTTCCCGCTGATTTTACAATCAGGAAAAAAGGCGCATCAAAAGCCACCTGGTCGTAGGCCTGCGCATCGGTATCGTATGCGCCGAATAGCCAGGGGTTGTCCCACCAGCGCCACACATTGGCGGTAAAATCCCGGCCCCACCCGATGGTATAACCGTAGGAGTGATTGGAAGCGCAAATCGGGTTGGGCAGCGCGGCTTCTGCGGCCATTTCGCCGGCATCACCATTGGATTCGTAACACCGCAGGTTGGCGTTTTCCGAAAACCCCAGCGCATCGTCGTCAATGCCGCCGGCCATGATGGTGCCGGCTACGTGGGAGGCGTGATTGTCGGCCACCACGCCGGCGCCTTCCAGGCTGATGGCCCGGCCTTCAAATTCCTGGTGGGTAAGGCGTGGCACATTGCCGGCTTCCCACAATCCGATCACCTCTCCGGCGCCGGTAAGGTTGAGCCCCAGCGCACCGCCGTTTTTCACCTGATCGGCGGAGACAATCTCGGCCGACACGATGTTGTCGTCGGTGATATAGAGCGGTTTGCCATTAACAATATTGCGCAGGTAATGGATGTTGGGGCCGATTTCCAGCACCAGGGGGATGTTGAGCTGGCGGGCGTAATTTTCCAGCCACTGGCGTTTTTCCTGGTGGGCTGTTTTGAGTCGTTCGGCCGTTGCGCCGAGTATTTGGCGTTCGGCCGGCGTCATTTGCGCACAAAGATGTTGCGCCATCACCAGCAACGCCGGCAACAACAAGCGGGCGAATCTTGCGGGTTGAATCATCATAACCGGAAGTGATTTGAAGGGTGACGGCGGCGTTTATTTTTTGGCGGCTTTGAGCGCGGCGTTTTCCGCTTCAAGTTGTTGCACGCGTTTTTCCAGCGCAATGAGGTGCAGGTAGATTTCCTCGATTTTTTCCATCTGCGTTTTTTGCATTTCACCGAGGTTCAGGCCTTTTGATTCGATTTCGGCAGCCGGCGCCACACCCGGAAGGTGTTTTTCCTGCTGGATGAAGGCTTCCACTTCCGACAGCGGTTTTAATTCATAACCTTGATCAAAAACATAATCAGGCCAGGGTTGCAATTGCACCATGACTTCTTCGGCCATGATACCGCCACCCACGGCGAGTTCGTAAGCAGCGTCGGTCGGGAAATCGGGTGCGCCGATTTTTACGCGTCCGTCAAAATTGGACGGACCGTTTACGTCGAGGTCAAAGGCCGTAGTGGCTTTGCCGATGCTGATTTGACCGTTGAAACGCGAATCGCCGTTTACGGTGAAGGTGTTTGCTATTTCGAAAGTCGGGGCCGGTGCGGCGGGCGCAGCGGCGATGCCGCCCACCACGACGTTGGTCCCGTTGTCGAACACCTGTCCGTCGCCGAGTTTGCTCGAAGTCGGGCCCGGGGGCAGGTAGCGCGCCACGAGGTTGGGGCGACCGTTGATGTCTTCGCTGGTGAGCAGTTTGTGCCAGGCCTCCCAGGAGTTGCCGCCCGGCAGGTTTTGCGAGCGCGTCCAGATACCGTCGTCGCCGCCGGTGAAGATCTGGCGGTCGAGACTGCCGCCGCCGGGCGCCAGGCTCAGGATGCCGCCGTTGGCGTAGGTATTGGCGCCAAGACCCAGTTGCGCGCGCGATTTGCGTTCGAAGTAGGCTTCATCGTTGTAAGTGCCGGGGAGATCGGTGGGTATACCGACGTCGTAGTGAATGCGTCCGTGAAAACGGCCCGAAGTATGGGTATTGCCTACCGTGTGCAGGTCAAAATCAGGCGCATGTGTGCCGATGCCCACCCGACCGTTTGGCGTGATAATCATTCGTTCGGTCAGACCGGCGCCCCCGCCGTTGGTATGAAAAGTCAGGTCGGCGCTCATGATCCCGCCGCCCACCTGATCAACCGTAGAGCGAATGGCTGCGCCGGTGATGATATTGCCGATGCCTACCAGGCCGTTCCATTTCAGGGTGCCCAGAATGTTGTTGGCCACCACGGGCGCCGGGGTGATGCCGCCACCGTTGTGGCGGTACATGATCAGTTCGGGTTTAACACCGCTGGCCTGGGCAAAAAGAGCGTGACCGGCCATGCAAAACAGCGCGACAAGCGCCAGGAGGGAGAAGTGTTTTTTGTTCATAATGGAGAACTTTGAAAGAGGGTTTACCAGGTTTTAAAATTTCGCTGCAAAGTTTTCCGCTGTTGCTGTTCACATTTTGGAAATGAACTGGAATTGTTTGGGAAATCAGTTGGAAATTTTGACTTTTGCAACGCCCCCGCATTATTCACCACTAAACCATTCCCCTGCCATGCAAGCTAAGGATTTTGCCATTTTCCGCACGCTTCTTTCCGATGTTCACGCCAAAGCATTTGGCGAGCCGCTCAACAAACTGCCGCACAGCAAGGCGAACACCCTTTCCTGGCTGATCGAAGAAGCAACCGGCATCGCGTTGAGTTACAAATCGCTGGCGAATTATGCCAACGCGGTGCTGGAAGAATGCCCCGACAAGGTGAATCCGAATTGCGCCACCCTGGCGGCGCTGGCCCAGTTTGCCACCGGCGAACAAGCCGGCAAACAAATGGCCGCGCTTTGGTATCGCTACCGGGCCGGTCTGCTGGCCGAAGCCTGAACCATCTTCCTGCTGCGATTTGTGTACAAGACTTCCGGCGAAAGTCTACAAAAAACCCGTTGAAATACCCGCTTTTTCAGACCTTTGGGGACTGAAACGCATTGCCATGTCCCGTTTTGCCCTTATTTGCTGTGCTTTCCTGCTCTTTTTTACCGCCTGCAAGCAGGAGCAACCCGCCTCGGCGTCCGGCCCGACCGCCGAAGAACTCGCCCTTTGGGCAAAATACACCGCCGAAGGCTGGAAAAATCATGGCTGCGAATTGATCACCGATACCGAAGTCGAAACCTTGTTTGGATTCAAGGGCCAGGAAGTCACGCTCAACGCCCGCCCTTTGCCCAACCAGGCTTTTTGTCTCCGCACCTGGAACAAACCCGACTGGAAAGAACGCGAAAGCAACAACGAAAAGGAAGGCGCCGCCTGGCTCAACTCCCGCAATCGCTTAGTCGTGCAGCTGTTTGATTACCATTCGGAAGAACATTCCCGCCAGCAAATCGAAAACCT
>JANRLZ010000151.1:0-4485 GCA_033762055.1 Saprospiraceae bacterium | reverse complement strand
ATAGTCTTTTTCGTGTGCCGAAGACCAGTCATTACGGCCTTGCAGGTTGAGGTACAGGTAATTTTTGTAACCCAGGGTTACGTCGGCAAATGCCCCGAGCCATATCTGGCGACGGTATCCATTCAATTCATTTCCACGCAGGTCGCGGGTATTGTGGTTGGCAAAATTACGGTGTTCCAACACGCCAAATACGATCTGCCCGGTGCTTTCCACGCCTTGTTGTTCGTAGGTATCCTGACGACCATTTACGCCAATATTGGCCGAAATATCAATGGCATCCGTCAGGTTACGAGAACCACTCAAACGAACGGTATGGTCGAAAATCGTATTGGCAATAGAATTGGTGCGGTACAAGCCCGTACCAAACGGCGAAACGTCAACCGGGGTCGTCGGGAAACCCGTGGCGCCTTTGTTTACATAGTATTCCTGATCTTCCCCGTAAGTGTCAATACCCAGCGTGTAATTAAGTTTCAGCCAGTCGAGGATGTCGTAGGTGGCGCCCATCGAGCTGAAGAAACGATTGGTATAGGAGCCCTGGCGCGAGTTTTCAAGGAGCCAGCGCGGGTTGGTGATGTCACCACCATTGCGATAGTAAACCGGTCCGCCCGTGATGGGGTTTTGGTAAGGCCAGCCCATCAGGTCAATGTTACGTGGAACGTAGAACAGGTTGGCAAAAACGGAAGGGCCGCCGTTGGAGTTACTACCCAGACCGGCGCCGATGGTCGGCGTTTTAAAGTCCGTTTTGGCGTAGGTAAAGTTGGCGTTGAAACGCAATTTTTTGGTAATGTTGGCAACACCACCGATGCTGATCGTTGTACGCCCGAGGTCGTTATTTTTGATATAACCTTCTTCTGACGTGCGGTTAAAAGCAACGTTAAAGGCGCCGATATCTCCGCTTACGCCGGCGTTTACCGAGGTGGTGAGCGAGTTGCCGGTCTGGAAGAAGTCTTTGATGTTATTGGGTTGTGCTACAGGAATATACCCTTTTGCTTCCGTCGAACCATCAATGTTGGCAAATTCCGGATATTCGGGGAAGAGGTTGCGGTGTTCCCAGTAGGGGTGGCGGAACCAGTTGCCTGTAGCGGCATTGCGCGGTGCGCGGCCATCCATGACGTAACCCCAGTTGGAGAAAAATTCGCCATAGTCGCCGTCAAAACCGTTCGACCATTTGTTCTGGTATTCCGGAACAAAGGCATCAATCAGGTGGAACGACTGGCTTACCGATGCGGTGTAGCGCTTTTTGGAAGAAGCGCCGGTTTTGGTCGTTACCAGAATTACACCATTGCGGCCTTGCGAACCATACAGCGTGGTAGCGCTCAATCCGCGCAGGATGCTGATGCTTTCGATGTTGTTCGGGTCAATGTCAAGGTTACGAGTAGGCGTTACCTGACCGTCGTTAAAACGGTTGGGGTCGTTGCTCTCGTTGGCGTTGGAGTTGATCGGAACACCATCTACGATCCAGAGCGGCTGGGAGTTACCCGAAATGGTACTCACGCCACGGATGTTGATCTTGGTGCCGGAACCCGCCAAACCCGAAGAGTTGGTGATGACGACACCCGGCGAACGACCGATCAGCGCACGCGCTACGTCGGTCTCCGGTTTTTCGGCAATTTCCGCGGCGCTTACCACCGTAGAGGCATAACCCAGTGCTTTTTTGTCGCGACGGATACCAAGCGCTGTTACCACCACTTCTTCAAGTTGGGTGTTGCTTTTCAGTACCACGTCTACCACGTTTGATGGGCCAAGGGTTACTTCCTGTGTGGCATAGCCGGTGTAGGAAAACACCAATGTTGTGGCGCCCGCCGGTACTTGCACGGAGTACTTGCCATCAACGTCGGTGCGTGCGCCGCCTGAGGCGCCTTTCACCGCAACGGAGGCACCGATAAGCGCTTCGCCATCGCCCGTTACAGTGCCCGTCACGGTGCGTTGAGCAAGGGCAAGCCCGAACCCAGCGAACACGAGAGCGAGAGTTGTTAATAATCGCTTCATACGAAAGATGAATTTGGTGAAAAAATGTGTGAATTGTTTAGTGTAAATGCTTTTGGATTAAAGGGGTATCTCTTTAGTTACCCTCGAACAAAAAAGCCGCTTGTAGCAGTCTCCCCCATACCGGGAAAAGGCTGTTTCCAAGCGGCTTTCGAAAGTTTGAGCTGGCTAACGTTTTATTATTCCTGATAATCAGGACTCTATCCAACGACCAAAGGTAAAATGCTTGTTTAACAAAGGTTGGAAAGAATTAACATTTTTTTCAAAAAGGGAACGCAAAATATTTTTTAAGTACCTTTTTAAGTCACGGATTTTGAATGCTTTAGCGAAAAATTGCTCCTTAAATATTTGCTGCGTTTTTTCGCCAAAATCAAGGCAAAACCCTCACCTTAACTGCCTTAAATACATTTTTACTGTATTTTCCAATCCATAATACAAGGCGTCGGCTATTAAAGCATGGCCAATGCTGACCTCCAGCAAACCGGGGCAATGTGCTTTGAAAAAACGCAGGTTGTCCAGATTCAAATCGTGCCCTGCATTGATGCCAATGCCAATTTCATTGGCAACTAAAGCCGCCTCGGTGTATGGCTGAACGGCTTTTGCAGGATTGGCGGCAAAAAGATGTGCATACGGACCCGTGTAAAACTCCACCCGGTCGGCGCCTGCTTTTTTGGCGCCTTCCACCATGGAAGCAACAGGGTCTACAAATACCGATACCCGGATGCCTTTTTTATGTAATTCCTGCACCACGTCCCGCAATTCTGATTGCTGGTTCACCGTATCCCAACCATGGTCGCTGGTAAGCTGGTTATCGGCATCCGGCACCAACGTACACTGATGGGGCAAATGAGCCAGTACCAGATCAAGAAATTCCGGGGAGGGTTTACCCTCTATATTGAATTCGGTACGAACAACCGACTTCAACAAAGGCACATCATCATAACGAATATGGCGCTGATCAGGCCGGGGATGCACCGTAATTCCTTCTGCACCATACGATTCAATGTCAATAGCGGCCTGAACGAGATCGGGTAAATTTCCACCGCGTGAATTGCGCAACAGCGCGATTTTGTTGATGTTGACGCTTAAACGTGTCATGATTGGTCGAGTTTATGTGAAAACACGCCGCCTGAAACAAGCAGGAAGCAAGAACGAGATACCTTGCAGCGCAAATGTAGAAGCCTATGCAGGAAAATGATATGCAACCGTCGCCGGATTATCCAGCGCCCTCCTCCCAAATATCCGAACCACCCGTTTGGATGGTTCTTCTTACCCAGTTTGGTTTGTTTTTACTGGGAGGGGGCGTCAGTGTTTTTATTTATATTGCACTGTGTGCTGCAATGGATTGGGATGCCTCGCTCTCGCTCCATGAAACTTCAGCGCCCGCCGATCGTTGGCAGGTACGATTGCAATTGGGACTGGGGCACCTGCTGGGATTTATGGTAGCTGGCTGGCTGACCGTTTGGTTGTTTTATCGGAGTATTACCCTCAAACGCCCCGATTGGACCGATTATCTGAAAATCAGACAAACTCCTGACCCTGTTTCGATTTTACTCGGCATTTTGTTAATGACGGCAGCTATTCCGCTGATTTTGTTTACATTACAACTCAATCAACAACTGCCCTTGCCGGAAATATTTACGGAAGCGGAAGCCCAGGCGGAAATAGCGCTCAAGGGTTTACTGCAAATGGACAACAGCGCAGAATTGATGGCCAACCTTTTACTTATTGCCATCTTGCCCGCACTGGGAGAAGAACTGGTGTTCCGGGGCGTCCTGCAACAACAGTTGATGCGCGTCGTAGCATCTCCTCTGATGGCGATCTTTATCGCCTCGGCGGTGTTCAGTGCTGTACATTTTCAGTTTGAAGGTTTTTTCCCCCGTATGCTGATGGGCTTTTTGCTGGGCTGGCTTTTCTGGCGCAGCGGCAACTTCTGGGTGCCGGTGATTTGCCATTTTTTCAATAATGGTATTCAGGTGGTTGGACAATACCTGTACCACCAAAAAGTATCCACGATTGACCTGGAACAGGATATAAAAGTTCCCTGGGAATTTGCCGCAGTTTCTGCGTTTATGGTCTGGGCGATCATGCGACTGATACGATCCAGACAGGCTGGAAAAATCGTATCCTGAACAAACAACAGACAAAAAACGGCCCGGAGCGAAAAATCCGGGCCGTTTTTAAAAATCGGGAAATCGTGCCTTACAGCATGGATTTCAATTGCGAAGCAAAGGCCTCCACACTGACCGCACCCTGATCGCCTTCGCCTTGTTTGCGTACGCTGACTGTGCCGGCGTCCTGTTCTTTTTCGCCAACAATGAGCAGGAATGGGATCCGTTTTAATTCATTATCGCGGATTTTCCGGCCAATGGTTTCGTTGCGGTCGTCCACAAATCCACGCAGGTCTTCGGCTTCGAGGGCCTGTTTGACTTGATAGGAATATTCCACAAACTTGTCGGAAACCGGCAGAATGGCAAACTGTTCGGGGGTGAGCCACAA
>JANRLZ010000150.1:0-3066 GCA_033762055.1 Saprospiraceae bacterium | reverse complement strand
CCGGTAGCGCGCGTCGTTCGGGACGACGAGGTCGCTGGTTCGAATCCAGTCATCCCGACTGAAAATCAGTGTAGTTGGAAAAGGCCGCTTTGCGGCCTTTTTTATTTTCCCTAAGGCACTTTCGCTATGAACTTCGTTGATACCCATGCCCATCTTTATTCCGGTAAATTCAATCATGACCGGTCTGATATGGTAAAAAGAGCACTCTCGGCAGGTGTAACCCGGCTCTATTTGCCAAATATTGACGCCTCCTCCATTGAAGGCATGTTGCAATTGGAAGCCGAATTTCCGGAACATTGTTTCGCCATGATGGGCCTGCACCCCTGCTCCGTTCAGCCCGATACCTGGCAACACGAACTGCAGGTGGTGGAAAAGTGGCTCGGCTTGCGTGCCTGGGCAGGTATTGGTGAAACAGGTATTGATCTGTACTGGGATAAAAGCACACTCGAAATACAACAAATAGCTTTTGCGCGACAATGCGAGTGGGCCAAAGAATTACAACGACCTGTAATTATACATAGCCGCGAAGCCAACCGGGAAGCCCTCGAAGTAGTAAGGCAGTCACAAGATGGTCGCTTGCGCGGTATCTTTCACTGCTTTTCCGGATCGCTTGACGAGGCGAAAGAAATGATAAACCTTGGGTTTATGCTCGGCATTGGCGGCACGCTGACTTACCCAAAGTCTGAACTCCCCGCCATTCTTCGGGAAATACCGCTTGAGTGCCTCGTTTTAGAAACCGACGCTCCTTACCTGCCCCCTGTTCCGCACCGCGGCAAACGCAACGAAAGCGCATTTTTGCGCCATACGGCCGATGCGTTGTCTGAAGCAAAAGTGCTGCCTCTGGCTCAAATTGCACGTATTACGACTGAAAATGCACTGCGTATGTTTGCGATGTGAACTCCCCCCCCCCCTACCCTTTTGGTCTGAAAGATTTTATTTGATTTTTTTAAAACACCCTGTTGTGTTTTTAAAACATTTGTTTGAAATTTGTAGCGCATTTCTTTATCAGCCAAATGAACATTGTTCTCCATGAATCTTACGCATGCGTCTGCCGCCCTCAAAAAATATTTTGGTTACGATCATTTCAGGCCTCTTCAAACTGATATTATCCAGGCAGTTTTTGACAAAAAAGACACCCTTGTGCTGATGCCCACCGGCGGCGGCAAAAGTATTTGCTATCAAATTCCCGCAATTACTCTGGAAGGAGTTGCTGTCGTGGTCAGTCCGCTCATTGCTTTAATGAAAGACCAGGTGGAAGGACTCAGCGCCAACGGCATACCGGCGGCATTTATCAATAGCAGCATCGGACCCGAGCAACAGCGCAATGTAGAAAACGCATTACTGGCGGGTTATATAAAACTGCTCTATGTCAGTCCGGAAAAACTGGTATCCCAAAATTTTCAACCGCTGCTAAAACGGCTGAAAATCAGTATTTTCGCGATAGATGAAGCGCACTGCATTTCTGCATGGGGGCACGATTTTCGTCCTGAATATACCCAGCTCAAGTTTTTGAAAAGTCAGTTTCCAGGGATTCCGATACTGGCGCTTACTGCTACGGCCGATAAACTCACCCGCAAAGACATCATGGAACAACTGGGACTCGCCGACCCGCTTACCTTCATCGCTTCATTCGATCGCCCCAATATTTCCTTACATATCCGACCCGGGCAAAAACGATTTGAGCAGATCGTGGAATTTTTAAAAAAACACCCCGGACAGTCGGGTATTATCTATTGCCTGTCAAGAAAAGGATGTGAAAGTCTGGCAGAAAAATTAATCGCAAAAGGGTTTAAAGCAGATTTTTACCACGCTGAGGTTCCGCCGGCCAAACGAAGTAAAGTCCAGGAAGATTTCATCAATGATCGTACGCCGATCATTTGTGCAACCATTGCATTTGGAATGGGGATTGACAAAAGCAATGTGCGTTTTGTCGTACATTACAACTTGCCGCGCAACCTCGAAGGTTATTATCAGGAAATTGGAAGAGCGGGGCGTGACGGGCTTCCCGCCGAGGCCTTGTTGTTTTTTAGTTACGGAGATGTAATGTCGTACCGGGAAATGTTCGAACAAAGTGAGGCCGGGGCAGAGCAGAAGCAGTTAAAAATTGCAAAGCTGGAACGGATGTATCAGTTTGCAGAAGCGCCGGTATGCCGCCGAAAAACCGTACTCAGTTACTTTGGCGAAGCCTTCGATAAAAATTGCGGCAACTGTGACGTATGTAATAATCCGCCAAAATATTTTGACGGGACGGTATCGGCGCAAAAAGCGCTCTCGGCAGTGATACGAACCGAGCAAAAAACAGGGATCAATCTGTTGATCGAAATCCTGCGAGGCAGTCAGCGTCGGGAAATTTTTGAAAATAATTTCCACCAGATTAAAACATACGGAGCGGGTAAAGAATACAGTTACGACGAATGGTTGTATCTGATTTCGCAAATGATGCATATCGGTCTGGTTGAAATCGCGTATGACGACCGGCATTGCCTGCGAGTGACCGAGGAGGGCAGGAAAGTATTGTTTGAGGGTAAAAAAGTAGCCCTGGTGCAGCCACAACCCAAGATAAAGGAAAAAGCCGCCGAACCTCGGGTGGCAGAGAAAAGCAAGGCGCAGGTATTGCGTGACGAATTGTACGAACGGCTGCATCGGCTTCGGCGCGACATGGCCGTACAACACGGAATACCGCCTTACACCTTGTTCAGCGACGTAACACTCCAGCAAATGACCGACGCTCGTCCGCTAACAGATGCCGACCTGTTGCAGGTAGAAGGAGTTAGCGAACGTAAGTTACAACTTTATGGCGATGCATTTCTGGGCGAAATCCGGAAGTTTGTAAAGGAAAAAACAAGTGCCGGCGAACGTGTCATAGGCAGTTCGCACTTTATCAGTTTTGATTATTTCAGGAGCGGACAAACCGTGGAACAAATTGCAGCAACACGCGGTATGAGCCCTCTGACGATCATGAATCACCTGGCAATCATGTACGAACGCGGCGAATTGATTGATTTGGGGCAGTGGTTGAGTGCGGAGGACTGCGATGTTATTCAGGGGGCATTGCCACTTTTTGAC
>JANRLZ010000149.1:0-6419 GCA_033762055.1 Saprospiraceae bacterium | reverse complement strand
ATGTGACATGCAACACCTCTTCAACCGGATTGGGTGAAGTATTCATTTCAACGATCAGTTCATCGGGGTGATTCACACCAACGAGCGGCTCTCCGACATACTTGAATATGGCCGGATAATTGGGGAAAGTTATTAACCCGGCGCCGGCCCAACCTGTTGTGGGAGAGGTAAACAGGATGCTGTTGGTAGGCCGGTTGACCCCTTCTGTGGTCCAGGTTTCGCCATAATCACGGGAAATAGCAATTTTCCAGTTGGAAGGTGTAAAGATCCCGTTGATGGCAGCATAAGCCCCTGGCGAACCGGGAATGGCAGTCAGGTTCCAGGTACCGGCGCCGGGTGAGGTTCCCAAATCTATCCAGGTATTGCCGCCATCTGTGCTGCGGGCGATTTTGACGTCGTTCAGGTTAAACTCATGAATCAGCAGTCCGTTCAAATGATCGGTAAATGCTATAGACAAGATGTACCGATCGCCGAGTCCTGTATTGATAAAGGTGTAATCGTCGCCAAAATTGGTAAAACGAATCACACGACCTTCAGATGTCCCGTTCCACAGGGTATCGCCCATGCTACACGACATATTCGTTCCCGTATACAATGCCTGGTATTCAGATTCAGTGTAGCCGTTCAGAAAATCCGGCTGCCAGATGTTGCCGTTATCGGAGGATAACGAGAGGGATTGCCGGTTGTGCGCCAGCCAATGGGCGCCATCCGAAAAACGGGTCAGATCCACCCCTCCGCTGATGTCGAACAAAATCCGCTCCCACACCTCGCCGCCATCGGTGGTGCGGTAAAGCGCGCGACCGGTTCCGTTTCCATAATCCTGGGTGGTCATCACGGCCGTCAACGAATCCAATGCAACAATATCAAAGCTGATGGTGCCGGCGGCCTCTTCCACCGGTTTTGCAACCCAATGCAAGCCTCCGTCGGATGTACGAAGGATATAAGGCTGATGGGTTAATGGAATCTCATCATTAAAATTCTGGGAGGCGGTGGCCCAAAGTACCTGGTCGCCAACGGCAGAAATAGCAAAAACGGTTCGGTTGCTTGGTAGCAATCCCTGGGCCATCGGAACCCAGTTTTGGGCGTGCATTCCATCGAGTGCAAACCAACTGATAAATGCAAAAAGCAGGTGTTTCATGGTAAAATATTGAATTTACAAGAAAGAATGGCTCAGCGGATCTTGACCAATGGCCGGGTGATATGCCCCTTTTCGTTGCTGATGGTAAGCGTGTAAGCGCCGGCTGGAAAAGCGCGGACATCGAAAGCAGCCTGACACGAGGAGCAGGGTGCAAGGTCTTGCCGGGCCAGAAGACGGCCGTTTGCATCATGGAGGAAAAGCCGGTAAGCCGACGGGGTTTCAGCCTCAAAATGCATCCGGAATTGCTCGACTACCGGGTTGGGCGTAATGTTGACGTCCAGTTCAAGTGCCCGGCCCGACAACAAGCCCAGCAATGGATCCCCGTCGTATTTATACATCCGGGTGGCATGATCTACCGGCTGTATTTCACCGGCATAACCGAGGGTCGGGCTGCGAAATACGACTTTTCCGGCGTTCTCTGTTTCTCCCAATTCGATCCAGGTTTCCCCCAAATCCTTGCTCAGCATGGTTTGGAAAGGCCCCGTCAGGTTGTTGACCCTTCTGGTTGTAAGGATATAATTGGACTGTGGAACCAGCACATAACTGTTGGCAGGGTAGGGGCTTTCATAAATTGGCAGGGTGACCCAGGTGTCGCCGCCGTCTTCCGTGTAGATCAGACTGACATCCGGGTTGTTGAGGCGTTTTGCGCCCAGTCCGTGCAGCGTATCGGCAAAAGAGAAGAGGTTGAACCCGTTCGTTGCCCCTTCCAGCACTTCCCAGTGTTTGCCGCGGTCTTTGGAACGAAACATCCGTTTGCCATTAAAGGTCACCGCGTCAATCGTCCCGAACCATACATAATCGCCGCGTACTTCATAAAAACCGGAAGATCCGAATTCATTATTGACCGGCAGCGGAATGTCGGCGCTCGGTACCCGCTCCCAGGTTTCGCCGCCGTCGTCGGTAGTGTAAATTTCAAAAAAAGGCACGGGGTCGGAGTCGGAAGGAACCGGGTCGCCCATGGCCACGCCATGCAGGTCATCCCAGAAATGCAGAAAGTTGATATAGGAAGCGCCGTCCACGTATTCGGTCAGCATTTTCCGTTCCCAGGTCTGGCCGCCGTCGGTAGTACGCAGGGCGTAGTTTAAAAAGTCAATATCCAGCCCGGTAGCCCAGGCTGTATCGCGATTGATCGGGCAGATATTGCTGGAATACGGCTCCACACCCATAGGTATCGTACCACCTTGCCAGGTTTCGCCGCCATCCGATGTACGGGAAAAAAACAGGCGCTCCGAAGGTACCCAGGTATAAGCGGTCGGACTTACCTGGTATTTCATCGCCACACACCAGGCAACCTGATCGTTTTGCTCGGCAACTCTTAGATCAAACGCGCCCACCATGTCGGTGAATGCCGGGGAATAAGCTTGCCACTGGGCAGAAACACGCGGGGTGATGCAGAGTGCAAGCAGGAAAAAAAGAAAAAAACGGGAAGGCGTCATGTTATTGATTCTCATGTTTAAGAAAAATTGAAGGGTAAGAGTGTTGGGTGTTACTTGCCAAAAAACTGGTTTTCAACTCGCAAACATTGTTTGCCTGCAAAAGGACGCTCGGTTGAAAGCGTGGCTGTTGCACCTAAAACCCGTATCGGGACGCCCTGCGCGGTTTGTTGCCAGGGAAGTAGATGCACAGCCTCAAAATCGCCATTGGGGATCGGTAATTCGGTCCATACCCCGGGTTTCTCCGCCACTTCCAGGTGCATATCATCAAAAAAATAGATGCCGCTCGACATAGACAGAACGCCGAAAGCAATCCAGGGGGCTTTTTTTTCTACGATGGAATTGAGCTCATACGTTTTCCAGACGCTGTCGCGCACCGGCCGGTCCATCATATTGTCCATCCAGACCCAGGCGCGTAACCCGCCTTCCGGCTTTTCATTTCGGATAAAAGCCGTAGCCAAACCATCCGCATCGGCAGGCAAGGTGCGAATAGCCACCTTCAGACGATATGGCTTGCCGATGTAGGCCGACATATCCATCCTTTGCGACCAGACTGCGAAACTGGCAGGTGTGAAAGGGAGTTCAGATTCTTTTTGTCCGGCGACAGGTTGTACAAACAGTATGACCGTACTCAAAAAAAGAAGGAAACAGGAATGGCGCATGGCGTAGAGAACAGGGTCAGAAGTTGTGATACCCTATTCTTGTCGGCCGGTCAAAAAATGTGGATGAAGGAGGAGAAAAAAATTACGGGCTATGCGAATGATGCCCGACATCCGTCAGGCGCGAACAGGCAGGAAACAGAAAAATCGCGCGCGGCAAATGTTAAAGTTTCGACTTTCGAAAAATTTTTTTCTGATAAAAAACACGGCTCAAACCAGCGGTTTTTTCGACCTGAAATATCAGGTTTTCAGGGCCAGTTTTTTGCGTAAGTGTTTGACCATTAAATTGTTAAAGTGCCGGGTGTGCGCGCTGCGATACACCGTTCCCTCAAACTTCCATACCGGGCGAATCCCCCGGACGGCATTGGTCAGAAATACCTCGTCGGCAGCGTGCAAATCTTCTGGATAGGCAGGCTTTTCGCGCACTATCCAACCCTCCTCCTGCAAAAGGCCGCACAACAATTTTTGCAAAGTGCCATTTATTTGCCCATCGAACGACGGCGGGACAAACACTATGTCGCCCTCCAGCCAAATGACATTGCTTCCCGTCGCCTCGCAAACACGCCCGTGCGCATTCAACACTATGACATCATCCACACCCTTCGCACGGGCTTCTCTGGCTGCCGCCACATAACGCGCTCCGTTTAAGGTTTTAATCCCCGACAGGGAATCTATCGGTAGTCGAACCGTCTCACAGAGACACACTTCAAGTCCGGGCTCCAACCATTCGAAAACATCCGATTTCAGCGGCATGGCTGTGACGAGGAATTGCGGCGTATTGTCTTCCGGCAGGTACAAGCCTCCCGGCGATCGCCACACCGTCAGGCGAATACGTGCATTGTGCGGAACGGTTTGCAGTATTGTTTTTTCAAAATATTCAGCCGTCCAGTGTGGCGGCCTTTCAAACCCCAAAACCTGTAAACCTTGCGACAAACGCTCCCAGTGTAGCGGCCAGAAAGGGACCTGCCCCTCGAATGACCGCAACGTTTCAAAAAGCCCGTCGCCGAAAAAAGCGGCCCTTTGCAGCAGGGCAAACGCATCGGGAAGGCTGGGGAGAAGTTGACCGTTCAGGTTGATCATGTTCTTTGACATACGATTCGACAAGTCCTGCAAAGAAACGCAGGTAATGCTGAAAACAGCGATCCTGCCTATCACAAAAAGCCGGGTTTAATCCAACTCCCAAAATCCCTCCATCCGATTTCATCATCATTTTCAATCCTTTCTTTTCACTTATGCACACTAATCGTTTAATCACCCCGCCCCGCCCATTTACCGTTCTCTTTCACCTGTTTTTGTTGCTGTTTTTTTCAGCCGGCGCTCTGGCACAACAGACATCACCGGTGGCCAATTGGCTCGATGCCTGCCGGCCTTTTACCGAATTTCAATCGGTCGAACTTTTTCAACCACTGTCTGCCCGAACCGATGTAGAATCGGTGGTGGGAAATGCCGGGGTTTTGCAGCTCGATGCTTCAAAACTCGCCCATCTGTACCAGACAGCCCCCACCGCCCTTCGTTTCTCTATCCCGAACGGAGACGAAACGACGATTGAACTCGAACTGGCACAGGTGGAAATCCTGTCGCCCGATTTCAAACTGAGTTCCGATACGAAAGACAACCTGCCTTTTGAGCGAAATCTGCATTATCGCGGCATCGCAGCAGGCAACCCGGCAACAGTGGCTTGCCTGAGTATCAGCAACAACGGCCTTACGGCTATGGTAGCAGATGCATCCGGCACCTACGAGTTGGGACAAATGGAAGACGGCACCGGCAACTATCTTTTTTACAAAACGGAAAACCTGAAAATCCCTTCTCCCAACCAATGCCATGCCGACGAGGAATCGCTGGTGGGCGATACAGGAGAACACCCTGCCGACGATCGCGGTGTTGGGTGCAAAACCGTTCAAATTTACTTTGAATGCGACAACAAACTTTACACGGACAAAGGCTCCAGCACCACGAATGTGAACAACTATGTCACCGGACTTTTTAACCAGGTAGCCACCTTGTACGCCAACGAAAATATCGGAGTGGTCATTTCCCAGATTTATGTCTGGACGACCCCCGACCCGTATCGTGGCTATAGCAGCACCAGCAGTGTACTCAATGCTTTCCGGCAAACGCGCGGCACCTCCTTCAACGGCAACCTCGCGCACCTGCTCAGTACACGCAGCCTCGGCGGGGGGATTGCCTACGTGGATGTCATTTGTTTCAAACAATATGCGTATGGAGTAAGCGCGATCAGCACAAGTTACCAGAATGTACCTACCTACTCCTGGTCGGTAGAGGTCGTGACGCACGAACTGGGCCACAACCTCGGCTCCTGGCACACCCAGTCCTGCAACTGGCCCGGTGGCGCGCTCGACAACTGTGTGAGTCCGGAAGGCTCCTGCGCGCCCGGTCCTACGCCGGTGAACGGCGGCACGATCATGAGTTACTGCCACCTGACCAGCCACGGCATCAACTTCAGCAAAGGCTTTGGCCCGATTCCCGGCGCCCGCGTTCGCGACAAGGTGTTGAATGCCGCCTGTGTGCCACAATCCGGCACGGTTCCAACCGGCCTGACAACCAACAACATTACCGTTACGTCGGCCACGCTTCAATGGGCGCCGGTACAGGGCGCTACCAATTACACCGTGCAATACAAACTGGCCACTTCCGGCGGCTGGACCACCGCAGGCACCAGCACCGCCGCTACGTACAACCTGGCAGGGTTGACAGCGAGCAGCAACTATCAATGGCAGGTAAAAACCGATTGTTCGAATTTTTCAACGACCGCATCTTTCAGCACCCTGAGCGGTGGTGGCGGTGGAAATACCTGTAATACACCGGGCGGTTTGGGCACGGCAGGTATCGGCTCAACTTCGGCTACCTTGTTCTGGAGCAGCGTGTCGGGCGCCACGAGTTACACGGTACAATACAAAAATGCCAACGCAAGCAACTGGACGACCGCCGGAACCACACCGGCTACCACGCTGACCCTGACGAATCTGACGGCGCTTACGCAATATAACTGGCAGGTAAAAGCCAATTGCTCCAACTGGTCGTCGGTGGCCAATTTCAGCACGCCAAATTCCGGCGGTGGCGGCGGCGGCACCTGCAACCCGCCCTCCAATTTGAATAACAACACAATTGGGAGCAATTATGCCGTAATTTCCTGGAATGCCGTGAACGGCGCCACCAATTACACGC
>JANRLZ010000148.1:0-3170 GCA_033762055.1 Saprospiraceae bacterium | reverse complement strand
AGCAAAAACTGTCGCGCATGGCGATCAGGCTAATATCAAAAACGCCGGGTTGCGGGAATGCGTATCGGGGTGTTTCGAGTCGTGAGGTATCGCCATAATGAAAGGTCCAGAGCCAGGCGTTGGCGTATTCCGACTGGTTTTCAATTTCCAGGATAGAAAACTGACAAGGAGCGGGATCGGTGATGGTAAAATTGGCCACCGGCTGCTCGAACACCCGAAAAACCCGAATCGTATCGTCGCTGCATCCGTAGAGGTTGCTGACGCGCAGCCTGATCGGGAAGTCGCCGGCCTGCAGAAAGGTATGGGCGGTATTGTTACTGGTGCTGCTGCTCCCGTCGGGGAATAACCATTCGAAACCCAGGGCGTCGGCCGACGCCTGCTCGTTGAGCACGACGTTAGCCGGTAAGCCGCAATGCCAATTCAAATTCATGGAAAAATTGCTGTTTGGAACCGGAAATACCCGAAAAATAAATAAAGAGGTATCATCCTGACAGCCCCAGAGATCCTGTACCAGCAAACGAACCGAATAAGAGCCGGAATCGCTGAAAACAAAATTAGCCGGGTTGCCCGCCGCAGTATTTCCATTGGAGGCAAACCAGCCGTAGTTGTACTGCGAGCCGGCGGGAGAGGCAAGCAAAGTGGTTTCCAGGCGCCCGCAAGCCAGGGTATCGGATGCGGTGAATTGTGCCACCGGATTGGCTTTGATTTCCACCAATTCGGTAACGGAGGCATCGCAGCCGGAGGAATCCAGTGTGATCGTGAGTGTTACAGGGAAGATGCCGCTTTGAGGGAAAGCAGCCAGGGGACTAAAAGCAGTTGAAACATTGCCAAAACCGAAATCCCAGTCTACTGTCCGCGCCAGGGAGTCTACGGTCAGCCAGAAGTGCATGGAGTCGCCCACGCAACGATAGGCGTCGTGGGCAAAGCCTGCTGCCGGAGCCGGGTTCACTTGTATCCAGCGGTCTACAAAATCATATCCGCAAAAGGTGCGGGCGGTTTGTCTGATTTTATAGGTGCCGGCCTGGGAATAAACCTTGCGCGGATTGGGGTCATTGCTGGTGGTTCCATCGCCAAAATCGTAGGAAACCGCGGCATCAAGCGGTGTTGCGCCATTGGTAATAATAAGCGTATCCCCCACACAAATGACCGGAACATTTAGATCGCAAAATGCATTTGCTTCGTTGGGGAGTATTTGAATGATGGCGGTATCAGTGGTGGCAGCGCATTGGTTTTCACCGGCAACAACGGCCACCACCGTCAGTTGGGTTGAATCATTCGGGGTAAAAAAAGTGAGCGCCGGCAAGGGTAGTCCGGTGGTCGCCGTGTCGTGGGCACTAAATGTGATATTAAAAATACTACCGCCGGTAAAGCCCACAGAAAACGTCAGCGTATCGCCCGAACAGGTATTATCCAGGCTCGGTACCAGTGATAAATAAGGCAGAGGGTGGACCAGGAGGTTGACGCTTGCCACGGCATCCGGACAGGCACCACTGACTGTGAGTGTGATGGTGTAAAGCGTGTCTTCAATTCCAGGAGCGTAATAAATGCTGTCGCCGGGTTCAAAACCGACATAAGTCTGATTGTTGCCAAAATCCCAGAAAAACCCGCTTACTGCTTCGCCGGTACTCAAATTTTCAAATGCAACGCCTTCATACGGACAAATGGTATCGGGTGACAGCGCAATTTGCAGGAGGGGCGGCGCTACGACACGGATGGTGGTCTGACTTCCATTAATGCACACAAATTGGCCCGGCGCCAAAGGATCGGGTAAAAAAACCGTGAGCCTGACGAGGTAATCGCCGCTGCTCGTCCAGGTATGTTCAGGATTGGGTAGTGTGGAGCTAGTGCCATCGCCGAAATCCCAAGCATATAGCACGCCAACCGTATCATGCGCCGAAAAAAAACCGATGCTTCCCACGCACAGCGTGTCGTCGCTATACTCAAACCCGCCATCGGGTTCTGCGAGCACATAAAGTTCCAGTTCTGCCGACGCACAGGCAGCGGGCAGGCCCGGAACGGTATAGGTATAAACGTATGCCAGCCCGGTATCCAATTGGCTTACATCCACGATGCCGTTGTTTTCGAACGGCCCGACCCAGTCGCCATTGACCGGAATGCCGGAAGGAAGCGTAAAACTGAGTTCTGTTTCACACACGTAAGCAAGCGGCGGCGTTTGAACACCATCGCCGGGAAAGACGATAAGTATGGTGGTGTCCCTGCTTACACAGGGTGTTCCTTCCTGCAAAGTGTACACATAAACCAGAGGTACGCCAGTCGGTACGGAAAGCAAATTGACGATACCGGTTTGGGGATCCACACTTGTGCCACTCCACGAACCGCCTGCAGGATTTGCATTGAGCATATACTGCCCGTTATTGGTGTTTTGACAAACTTCATCGTCGGCGCCGGCAACAGCGTTGACGAATGGAGAAATGATAAGTTCAAATGTTTCGCTGCTTGTGCAGCCAGGCGGTCCGGGTTGCAGGGTGTAAGCAACATTAATAGTAATGGTATCCAGTCCGGAACTGGTAAATATGCCGGTTTGGGGGTCTACACCGGTACCTGTCCACGTAAATGATCCGCCGGAAGGATTGAATGAAAAGGAATTTCCTCCCAACAACAGCAGGTCAACGCCTTGCGGTATATGACAGGTACGCAAGGTATCGGGCGCGGTTACTGTTGGCACATCCACAACTTCCACGCTGATGGATGGCTGGGAAACACATCCATTGGAAGCATTGAACTGATGCGCTAGGATATGCATTCCCGGCCCGGCTAAAGCCGGATCAAACGTGCCCAGGTTTACATCTGTAAGCCCCGGCGCCGGAAGCCAGACGCCTCCGGTCGGATTGGCGGTAAAATTAACCGGAGCGCCATCCACGCATAAGGGCGAAGGGCCCGACAAGGTGACTACGGTAACGGGCAAAACAGAAATAACGAGTTCGGCGCTGGATATGCAATCGGGCGGACCGTTGCATGGGAAGGCACTTTGTATGATGTATTGTCCGGGCAGGGCAGGTGGTGTAAACAAACCGGTAGCGCTGATGTAAGGCCCGCCCGAAAAACAGGCCGGATGACTGGCCTGGATTTGGATGGGCGCCCCGCCTGCACAAACAGGTAGCGCAGGCGGCTGAATCGTCAGGGTTACTTTAGGGGTTACCGTTATCGGA
>JANRLZ010000147.1:0-1737 GCA_033762055.1 Saprospiraceae bacterium | reverse complement strand
GTGTACACCGATAACTACGCGGTGGAGGTATTTGGCGTAAAAAACCGTGCGCTCACGGCAAAACTAAACTATTGGTTCTGAGTTTTGGTGTCGCCCTGCCCCTGTTTTTCAAACTCCCGGATGATTTCTTCCGGTGATTTTCCGAGCATTTTCAGCGCATTTTGCGCATCATCGGCAAAGTCGGGATCGTTCGGGTAGCGTTGTAAAAAAGTCTCGTAGGTGGCTTTGGCTTTGCTCAGATCGTTCAAGTCGTTTTCCTGCACAAAACCAATCATGAACAGCGCTGTAGGCGCCTTTTTATGTTGGGGCATCCCTTCTGCTACTTTGGTGTATAACTCAATAGCTTTTTGCGGCTGTTCAATAGTTTTTGCCAATCCGGCGGCTTTTAACAATACTTCTGCGTATTGATCCGGCTGATTTTTCTCCACCAATGCGGCCAGTTCTTCCGAGGTTTTGATAAATTCGTCGGCTTTGGCCTTGTCATTGACATTTGCGCCTCCCATTGCCTTGTCGAGTTTGACGAGTTTTTCCTGCAGGGCGATGATCGGGTCTTTTTTGCAAGCCGGCAACAGCAACACCGGCAACAACAGTATGAAGAGATTTTTCATAGTATGACTGAAATTGGACGATTTAATATTCAAACTCGCCATAAAGGCTTTTCACGGTAACTTTTTCCCCCTGGGCTTCAACGACATGGCCAATAACGCGGGCTTCGATGCCATATTTTTCAGCAATGGTCATCACTTTGTCGGCAAATTGCGCCGGCAGATAAATTTCCATACGATGCCCCATATTGAACACCTGGTACATCTCGCGCCAGGGAGTTTGGCTGCTCTCCTGAATCAACTGGAATAGCGGGGGCAAGTCAAACAGATTATCCTTGACAATGTGGACATTCCGGACAAATTTAAGTACTTTGGATTGTCCGCCGCCGGTTACATGAATCAGTCCGTGAATATTTGAGCGATCATCGCGCAACAATTCCTGTAAAACCGGCAGATAGGTACGGGTCGGCGATAAAATCAGTTTGCCCACCGTGATTTGTTGTTCACCAATGCGTACGGTTTCCGTAAGCGAACGATTGCCGGTGTACACCACTTCATCGGGCAGTCGGGGATCGAAACTTTCGGGGTATTGAGCAGCATATTTTTTGTTCAGTACATCGTGCCGTGCGGCTGTAAGTCCATTACTGCCCATACCGCCATTATATTCGGTTTCATAGCTCGCTTTTCCAAAAGAGGCCA
The DNA here is from genome assembly GCA_033762055.1 of Saprospiraceae bacterium. Taxonomy (GTDB): domain Bacteria; phylum Bacteroidota; class Bacteroidia; order Chitinophagales; family Saprospiraceae; genus M3007. The sequence continues at coordinate 493 of JANRLZ010000147.1, read as the reverse complement.
GTCCCACAATCACATCGCCGGGTTGGATATCAGGAACAATGACCTCGTTGCGTTTCATACGTGCGAAGGCGGTAAAGCCTACGTCAATGGTGCGCACGATGTCGCCTACATCAGCGGTTTCGCCACCGGCTATGTGCAAATTGACACCGTGGTTGCGCATTTGTTCTACAAAATCGGAAGTACCACGAATGACGGCAGCAATTACTTCCCCCGGAATCAGGCCTTTGTTGCGACCGATGGTGCTGCTCAGTATGATGTCATTGGTACAACCTGCACAAGCCATGTCGTCGAGATTCATCACGATGGCATCCTGCGCCACGCCCGGCCATACGGAGAGGTCGCCGGTTTCACGCCAGTAAAGATAGGCGAGACTGGTTTTTGTGCCTGCAGTGTCGGCATGGAGGAGGTTACAGTATGTGTCATCGCCAGCGGCGAGGTCGGGCAATATTTTACAAAAAGCATTGGGATACAAGCCCTTATCCAGATTTTTGAT
>JANRLZ010000146.1:0-6332 GCA_033762055.1 Saprospiraceae bacterium | reverse complement strand
AACCCACCCCTTCCTCCATGCCCAAAACCTGGCTGGCTGAATCCATTCTCGCCACCATCTTTTGTTGTCTGCCTTTTGGCATCGTTGGAATCGTACATGCCGCCAAAGTGGAAAGCGCCTACAAATCAGGCGATTATGATGGCGCCGAGCGCGCCTCCGCCGAAGCCAAAAAATGGACCATGCTCGGCTTTTGGATCGGACTGGTTGGTATTGGCCTTTACCTGATTTTTGTGGTAGGAATGATCGTATTTGCCGTGAAAAATGGACCGATCGAGCCGGGCGATTTTTAGCCTCGTCCTGGGAGCCTTGGCCCTTGCACTCCTGCTTGTCTACTATCACTTCGATCCATCGGAGCACTTTTTCCCCAGGTGTCCTTCCTGGTGGCTCACCGGCTATAAGTGTCCGGGTTGCGGTGCGCAGCGTGCCATCCACCATTTGCTTCACGGCCAATGGACAGAAGCCTTTCGAAATAACGCATTGTTGGTGGTCGCCTGGCCGTATGTGCTTTTTGGTTTGTTGCTCGAATACAGTGCGTGGGGGCGAAAACAAATTGCACTGCGCCGCAAATGGTATGGCTACCACGCAGCGCGCATTGCGCTGGCAGTCGTGATTCTTTTTTGTATCTCACGGAATGTCTGGGGATTTTGAAAGTTGTGATTACACTTCTTCCAAAATGACAAAACCGGGGTCAAAAGGATTGAAATTCGCTTTTAGTTCATCGAGGAAAGCCGCCCCGTATTTCAAAACGTAGGGCAAAAAATTGTCATGCCGCTCCTGCAATCCGTTGCCAGGGAACAGTTTTTCTTTAAGCGTCCGCAACTGGTTGATGACGGTTTCATGCTTTTGCTTCTCCGCGCGCAAAAGGCGACTTTGCCATTGTTCCAGTCCCGCCACTGCTTTTACGGCATCGGCCAGGACCGCTTTTTCGAGGGTGGGATCAATGTTTTTGGCCTTTTCAGCCACCTGATCAAAAATCTGATGCAGTTGCCGGATTTCAGCAGAGAGGCTGACTTCCCCTGCGGCATTTTTTTCGATAAAATGACGGACAAGCGCATCTGTCTCGCCAAAAAACTCGGCTGCGGTAAAACCAAATTTGCTCAACTTTTTCACGGCATCACGATCGAGCCAAAGCGCGGAGTTTCGTCGCACCAACAGGGGAAACGGCACGGAAAAATGTGCAAACAACGATTTTCGTTCCAGCCAGTAGGCCAGTTCGCCCCCGCCGCCAACATAGGCCAGATTGGGTAGTATCATTTCCTGAAAAAGCGGGCGCAACACCACATTCGGACTAAATCGTTCGGGGTGCAGTTCCAGTTCGGCCAGCATTTCTGCCCGACTGAAGGCGAGCGGGGTATTCAAAATCTTGTAAACCCCGTTTTCCAGCACCACTCTTTCGCGCAACCCCGCTTGCATATAAAACAAATTGATCTCGCGGGGAGGCGCCTGTGCCTTGAAGCCGAGTTGCGAGAGCGCAGAAATAGTTTCATTGACGAGGCGAAATGCCGGCTGTTCCAGCAATTCAGCTCGCATGACCGGAATAAAATGGCGTTTCAACGCGGCGTCACTCATATTGAGTACCAGCAGTCCATAGTCGGCAAAAAAGCTGTGCAACAAGGCCTGTGTGGCGTCGGCAAAAGTGGGTTGCTCCCGATAACAGGCCGCCACGCGCTCGAAAAGCAGACGGGCCGCCTCACTTTCGCCCAAAATAACCCGTAATTCTTCCAGGGCGTCATTCAGGCTGTCTGTCTGCATCGCGCCGACCGGTCCCGATTGGCCGGGATGCCACACGATTTGCTTGCCAAAAAGATGCGCCTTGTTCAATTCTTCCACATCGTGGTCTTCGCTTCCCAAAACAAAAACAGGCACTACGGACAAGCCGTGTGTTTTTTCAATTTCTTCAGCCAGATTAATGGTTGTCAGCGCTTTATACACAAAGTACAAAGGTCCGAGGAAGAGACTGGGCTGGTGAGCGGTAACAACAGTAAAGGCATCATTCTGCGCCAGTTTATCAATTTGCCGATTCGTTTTTTCGTGCCGGGGGAGTCGGTCGTATTGTTTGCGCAACACGGAAATCAGATCGGCGCGTACTTCTGCAGAAATGCTTTTTTGCGCAGCGATGGTCGGGAAAGCGCTGAGTCCGGGCGGGTGGCTATAAAAAGTCGCTAGGCGTTCGTCGCCGGTGGCGTAGGCAAGGTCGGTTTTAGATAATTGGGGTACCTGGGGGTAGGGTAGGGTGGATTTTTGCATAAATTGAGAACATCATCCGGCGCGTCGCAATCGCCGCCGAAAGCGATAGGAAACAAAAGAAGCGGGAAGAGGTTTTTAAGGTGGGGAAATTTTGCAGGACTCTGCGGATTCGCCCTACTTTTACCCCGCAATCCAGGGCAATTACTACCTCGGCTTTCTTCTCCTGTGAATCTTCCCTTATTCATCGCGCGACGCATCGCTTTTTCGGGCGGGAACAACTTTTCCCGCCTCATTATTCGTATAGCAGTAGCGGCTGTTTCGCTTAGCGTAGCCGTGATGATCGCATCATCGGCGCTGATTGCCGGGTTTAAAAGCGAAATCAGCCGAAAAATCTTTGAATTCTGGGGCCATATTCACATCTCCGACACGGCCTACTCCCTGTCGTTCGAACCGGAACCGGTTACCCGACAACAGGATTTTTACCCCTCCCTGGACACCATTCGCGGCATCTCCAAAGAACAGGCCATCGAAATCGGTTGGTCGGGCGCCCGACCCCACGGCGGTATTCGTCACATCCAGGTTTTTGCCCACAAACCCGGCATTATCCGCACTAAAACTGCGATGGAAGGGGTGCTGCTCAAAGGAATCGGCAAGGATTTCGACTGGGGTAATTTGCAACCCTATCTGCTGGAAGGACGCCCGCTTGCACTTACGGATACGGCCGCCTCGCGCGACATCGTGATCAGTCGCCAAACCGCCCATCGCTTGCAACTGGGACTGGGCGACAAATTCATCGTTCATTTTGTAAAGGAACGCGAACAAACCCGTCGCTTGTTTCAGGTGTGTGGAATTTACAAAACCGGACTGGAAGAGTACGATCGCAAATTTGCGTTGTGCGACATCCGTCAGGTACAAAATTTGCTGGGTTGGGAAGAAAATCAGGTAGCCGGTTTTGAAATCTGGCTCGACGACCTGCGCGATCTCGACTTTTACAACGAATACATTTACCAGGAGATTCTGCCCGACAACCTGCTGGCGGTGAGCATCCGGGATAAATTTCCCTCTATTTTTGAATGGCTGGAATTGCAGGACTACAACGAAATCGTCATTCTCGTCCTCATGCTCGCTGTGGCGATTATCAACATGATTACGGCGCTGCTGGTGCTGGTACTCGAACGCAGTACCATGATCGGTATTCTGAAAGCGCTGGGTGCCGCAAACGCTCGCATCCGCTCCATTTTTTTATACCATGCCGCCGTTATTACCCTCTACGGCATCGGATTTGGTAATTTGCTGGGACTGGGTTTCTGCTGGTTGCAGGATCGTTTTCATTTTATCCGGCTCAATGAAGCCGACTACTACCTGTCGTATGCGCCGGTTCGCATCGAATGGCTGACGGTGTTGGGAATCAACCTGGGTACATTGGCAATTACCCTGCTTTTCCTGCTGCTTCCTTCTTTTGTAGTTTCCGGCATTGCCCCGGTGCGAGCGATCCGGTTTAAATAACTACTTCCCCGAACAAACAAAGGCGGTGGTTTCGAATTTTCCGCTCTTTTTCAGGGCGGCAAACCCGCCGGCCACGTCTATCAGGTTGTCGTAACCCCTTGCCCGCAGGGCAGAGATGAAAATCATGGAACGATACCCGCCCGCGCAATGCACGTGATAGGTTTTATTCCGGTCTATCAGCAGCATACTTTCATTCAAAAAATCAAGTGGCGCTGTTTCGGCGGAAGGGAGATGTTCGGCTTCAAACTCTCCGGGTTTGCGTACGTCGAGGATATGTTCCGCTTCGCCACGGGCCATGTATTCGGCCAGCTGATCTGCGTCAATAGAGGTAATTGTGTCTACTTCGCGGCCTTCATTTTTCCAGGCATCGAAACCTCCCTCCAGGTAACCAAGGCAATAATCGTAACCGACACGCGCCAGCCGCATCACGGTTTCCTCTTCGCGCCCGGGATCGGTAACAAGCAGGATTTGTTGTTTTACATCCGGGATCATTGCGCCCACCCAGGGGGCAAAACTGCCATCCAGACCGATATTGATACTATTGGGGACGAATCCTTTGGCGAATGTTTGAGGCGCGCGGGTATCGAGCAGCAATGCGGAAGTTTCGTTTGCCGCGGCTTCAAAAGCGCGCGGGCTGAGCGGGCGGGCGCCGCGTTGCATGACAGTGTCAATGGAATCGTAGCCGGTTTTATTGAGCGCTACGTTGAGCGGGAAATAGGCCGGCGGCGGCAGCAAACCCTCGGTAACTTCCTTTACAAATTCTGCTTTACTCATGTCGGCTCGCAGGGCATAGTTCACCATTTTCTGATGGCCGAGAGAATCGCTGGTTTCCTTGCTCATGTTTTTGCCGCAAGCCGAACCTGCGCCATGCGCCGGGTACACAATTACATCGTCGGGGAGCGGCATGATCTTGTTGCGCAGGGAGTCGTACAGGGTTTCAGCCAATTGCTCCTGGCTCATGTGTGCGGCTTTTTGTGCCAGGTCGGGGCGCCCCACATCACCGATAAACAGCGTGTCGCCGCTGAACAGGGCCACTTCTTTTCCGGCGGCATCCAGCAGCAAGAAGCAGGTGCTTTCCATGGTATGCCCCGGTGTGTGTAATACTTTGATGCTGACATCGCCTACCCGTAATATTTCACCGTCGGCTGCGATGTGAACCGGAAAATCAGGCGCTGCCATTGGTCCGTAAACAATGGGGGCGCCGGTTTTTTTTGATAAATCAAGGTGGCCACTCACAAAATCGGCATGAAAATGCGTTTCCAGTACATACTTGATCCGGGCGCCGTCTTTTTCTGCCTTTTTCAAATATGGCTCCACTTCGCGAAGCGGATCAATCACAACGGCTTCGCCGGCCGATTCAATGTAGTAAGCGCCTTGAGCAAGGCATCCGGTGTAAATCTGTTCAATTTTCATGGTCGCGGACAAATAGTGCGCAAAGGTAGCAGTTCAATGCAAACTGATGGTTTGTACTTCCGGGATACCCTGCAAAATCAATTCAATGTGTTTTAAATGCGCCTTGGATTTATATTGCTGGAAAATTTCCAGAATGTCATGGTCAATGTACACGCTGTCGGTACCGGAAATTTTTACCACGGCGTATTCCGGAATTTTATCCAACAACCCGGCTATCCGTTTTTTGTTGAGAAAACTGACGTTCAGCGCAAGATCAATTTCAAAATGCCGGATGTGTCCTTCCTGCCACTCCTTTATGGTGAACCCGGCACGGTAGGTATGTTTGATTAAAAAATAAATACTGAACGCTACACCCAGCAGCACTCCGATCAATAAATCGGTAAACAAAATAGCGCCGACCGTTACAATAAAAGGCAGAAATTGCTCGCGGCCCTGCTGCCAAACCGCCCAAAACATAGAAGGTTTTGCCAGGTTGTAGCCGGTACGAATCAAAATGGCGGCCAACACACAGTAGGGAATCATGTTGACGTATGAGGCAGCCAGCAAAACTGCCATCAATAACCAGATGCCGTGGGTAAATCCGGCCAGCCAGGTTTTGGCGCCGGCCTCGGCATTTGCCGAACTCCGCACAATGACGGCGGTGACAGGCAGGCCGCCCAGTATTCCACTCAAAAAATTGCCCGTGCCCTGCGCCACCAATTCCCGGTTTTGCGGGGTTATCCGGTTTTGTGCATCCAGTTTGTCAATGGCTTCGATGCTGAGCAGGGTTTCGAGCGAGGCAACAAAACAAATGACCAGCGCATTTTCCCATACTGTTTTGTGCAATGGCAGCGCCGTGAAATCCGGCAACCGGATGGTTTGCAGGAAATCCAAGGGGATTTTTACAAATTGTCCGGAATGCAGCGAAAATTGAGGAAAAAAACGAGCAAAAATGATAGCCAACAGCACGCCGAACAAGACGGTAACAAAAGAGGTCGGCAAAAAAGTAAACCGTTTGGCCAGGGTTATTTTCCATACTCGCAGCATTCCGAGCGACATCGCAGCAATAAAAACTGCGCCCGGAGTGATGCTGTCCCACAAACTTTTTACATTGCTGAATACATGCCGGAATGTGAAAATGTTGAACAACTCGTTCGACCAGAATTCGGGCTTGTCGTATCCGATTAATGCCGGTATCTGTTTGGAAATCAGAATAATACCAATCGCGGCAAGCATTCCTTTTATCA
>JANRLZ010000145.1:0-6832 GCA_033762055.1 Saprospiraceae bacterium | reverse complement strand
ATTTTTTAGATACTAAGTTGGTTCACCACTAGTGCCGCATCCGGCAAATAGCATAGCAATGGAATCGGCTATTTTTTCGGCTCCTTAGGCGCGAGAAGGGCGAAATACGGGATATTTTAACCGCCGAGCAACGACAGGAGGCGGAAAAAGAGACATAGGCATTGCTATGTCATTCGCCGGATGCGGCACTAACGCGCGGCCTGCATATCCACACCTTCCACATCAGTGCGGAGCAGGATGCCGGTAGCCAGCGCAGCCAACACCGTTTTATGCGTTGCGTCGAGCGATTCATCTATCCAGACAGTGCCGCGATTAACGGTGGATACGGCGCCGATTACTTTGCCGTTGATAGAAAACTCATGGCCAAAAACTGTCAGGTCTTTCATCCATTCCGGCTGATTTTTCAATCCTCTGACGGCGTTGATTTCAATGACATGGTCGCCATACCGTGCCATACCGGCCGATTTTTTTTCCCGCAGGAAATCTCCGTTGGGATTATGCAGGATAAAATCCCAGTATGCGTCACCGACGCGGATGTTCCCGGCAAAAAAATTGCGATAATCAAGGGGGATACCGAAGAATTCGCCCAGAATAGGAAGTTCCACGTTTTTAAACTTGCTGACACAAGATACTTCAGCGCTAATGCCCTCCGGTCCGTACTGCTTAAATCGCAGTTTTTCTTTGGCTCCCTGAAAACGAAGCATAAATGGCACATCGTAACCTTGTGTCCAGCCGCGCTGAACCTTATCGGTATGGTAAACGCCGTATTTGATCTTCTGACCGATCAAAAAGCCGTTACGGCCTTTTACCGACATGGCCTGGGCATTTAGTTGGGGGTTTATAGCAATTTCGGCAGGTTTGCAGGATACAATAAGCAGCGCCAGCAACCCTGAAAAGATGGTTGTTTTCATAGCAAAAAATTTGAAAAAGATTTTCGTGTGTGTTTTTACACCCCACTCAATGGTGCAGCAATTTCATTTACACCGGCTGCAGGGGGGGGGCCCCTGCCTGCCGGTGTAAAAGGGGGGGGACTATTGTTTCACGATACGGCCAGTGTACTGTTCGCCCGTGGCACGTGCGGTGATGAAGTACAGCCCATCGGGTAAATCACTCAGATTAAGCAGATAATCGGGGCGATATTCACCACTGCTTACCAACTCACCCCGGGTATTGTAGATACGGATCAGGGCGGGTTCTTTGAGCGACAACTGTACCATACCGGTGGTTGGGTTGGGTTGTACTTTTAAAGGAATCGCACGGGGTTCTTCCGCAGCAGAGGTCTGTTCGCTGTAATAGTAATATTTGCGATCGCTGAGGGTGTAAAGCCCTTCTGCATCTCGGAAAAACACTTCTTCCAGGGCCAGCAAATCACCTTTTCTGTAATAATAATCAACAACATCGCGCGTTTCGCTGCCGTCCTGTTCAAAAAAGATGGTCATTTTGCTGGAAACACGCTGTACATCGTCATAGGTGAACAGGATGCTTTGGGTATTGACCCATCCGTTCGTTTCAAGGCTCCATTCATAACTATCCACTTGTTCTTCCCGATCAAATTCGGTGTAGGTGTAGGTAATTCTGCTTTGAGCCTCATATTCACCGAGTTCGGATGTGACATAGGAAATGAGTTCGACGGGCAGATGATTTACATAGCTGATCGTCCGTTTGCCTGCCGGATATTCCAGTCCATCAATCAAACCAAACGTTTCAACCAGCGTATTGTCGCCATTGGCATCATACGTATAGACGTCTTTGAATACCAGCGGCTGGCCGAACAAATCGAAAGAAGAGTAATTCTCAATCAGGCGATCCTGGTCGTCAAATACATTGCGATTGAACATCAACATAACCCATTCGAGGGTATTGACATTCCATTGCCACACAAAAAAAGAATCGAGCAACACCGGCGAATCTTCGTGTGGATAAGCTAATACCCGTGAATCGGGGCGATAACCCTGTGCCGACGGATCAAATACTTCGGCTTCAGCTTCAATCAGGCGCCCCAGGTCGTCGCTGATATGGGTGGAACGGTTGAGCGGCAACCAGACGCCATTTTCAAAGTAGTCGTTGATTTCCACTTTTACATCGGCCTGCAGGTACTTGTAACGGGTTCGGGCAAGCGGCAGCGAATCGGTTGCTTCCGGAATGCTGTACGCGTAAAACTGAATGGTGGAGTCCAGTTGCAGTTCACCCGAACGTTCTTGCACCCCGGGTTGCCCCCTGTGATGCCCGGATTGGGCGGGCAGATCGAAGCCCATGGAGTGCAGTGATTTTACGATCTTGTGATCGAGGTGTTGTGCAAAAGGTTGAAGGCTGGGGGGAAGCGATTTTTGAGCAGATACCTGTACAAAGCTGCTGAACAGGAATGCGAGCAGAAAGAGACTGTTTTTCATAACTTTTATCGTTGTCTGAATTGTTTGTTGACACGACAAAAGTGGCGGCAGTTCACCTTGCCTCCCAAAGCGATAAGGATGAATGCCCAAAAATGCGGGATGAATAGGAGATTGGTTTGATTGACTCGATGGGTTCGATGGCTGGAAATTGCAATCGCCGCTTGAGAAAGGTCAAAAAGAGGGGTGGTTTGATGTCGTTTTTTATCAGACTTGTTGCGACGGGGTACTGTCGGGCAAATTTTATCCTGAACTGCGTAAATTTTGCCTTAGACTATGGCTATGACTGTAAAATCGCCTTTTTCTAAAGAAAATTTGTCGTCAGTTCACTCAAACGCCCCCGTCACAATAAATCTATTGTCCATTCCACCAGACTTCTATGTGTTGGGGCGGACGGGCGAGTTGTTTCAAGCCGGTTTCGCCCAGTACGCTGAGAGCCGTTGCCCAGGCGTCGGCAGTGACGGCATCGGGGGCTTTTACACTAACGAGCACCCGATGGGTTAGCCCCCAGCCACTGCGAGGATCAATGAGGTGAGAATAACGGCGTCCGTTTGCTTCCAGGTAACGATATGTAGCGCCCGAGGTAGTGATGCCGCAATCAGACAATCGCAGCGTTTGGCCGCGAAGGCTGTCATGCAAGGCTGGCAAGACGATTTTCCAACCACTTTCATCCGGCGGCGCCTGGCCGAGCGCAATATCGCCGCCCGCATCAACCAAGGCACAAGGAATGCCGTTGTCCTTCAATATTTTTAAACAGACATCGGCTGCATACCCTTGCGCAATGCCCCCCAGATCGAGGCGCATGCCGGCCTTTTTTAACACGACAGATTGGCCGCGTCGAAATTCGATGTTACGGTAATCCACCAGTGCGCGCGCTTCTTCAACCCGGAGCGAATCGGGCAATTCTTTCAGATTGCGCGCTCGCCGCCACAATCGGGTCAGCGGCCCGATGGTTACATCAAATGCACCGCCGCTCTTCCTTGAAAAACGGGCCGACAACCGAAGTACTTTCCAAAAGTCGTCCGATACACGCACTGCGCGACCCGAACCGGCCGTAGCACAAAGCCGGTTGAGTTCGCTTTCCGGGAGGTAGTCGCTCATGGAAGCATTGAGCGAATCCACCCGCAGGAAAACCGCGCGGGCGATAGCCGCGGCTTGTTGCGTATCTTTTTCGGTAAAAAACACCAGGCGGAATACCGTTCCCATTTGAGGATGGCTGAATTCAAAACGCCGCAACGGGACATTACCGCTGTCAAAAAAAGCGGTTGCTTTATCAAACAGGAAAGGTTGTTTACAGGCAAGCGGGCGCCAAGTAATAAGTACACTCCCCCACCCTGTGACGCAGCAAACAAACCCGAGCAAGACAATATGGCGCATCCGAAGCCTGGAAACCGTGCTTAAACTACTTTAAAAACACCCGGCACTGCACAGGGATAGATACCGTCGGGACCGGGTAAAACACGCGGTGAGGCATTCCAGTCCAATTTTTCGGGCATCAGGTCAGTCTGGGAGTTCAGTGCTGCATCCCATTCCACCACTTGCCCGGAGTAGGTGGCCATACGGCCAAGTATGGCGGTGAGGGTACTTTTGGCGGCATTTTCCGCATCGGCAAATTTGTATTCGCCTTTGGCAATGGCCGCGAAAAGTTCGTCGTGTTCTACCTGATAAGGATTCGGGTCGTTTTTGGCGTTGTAAGCCATCAGTTCCTTGCCTTTGCGCGACAGGATACGGCCGGGCCACGGGGCGGTTCCTTTGGTGCCATGAAATCCTTCGGTTACGCTGTCTTTGGTGCCGGGTATTTGCCGGCACTGGCTGAACATGCGCGATCCGTCGGCGTACTCGAATTCTACCACGTGGTGGTCGTAAATTTCTCCATAATCCTTGCCGATGCGTACCTGGCGCCCGCCTGAGCCATAGGCGCGTACAGGATAAGCCTGTTTTGCCCAGTTGCTTACGTCGAGGTTGTGCACATGTTGCTCCACGATATGGTCGCCGCACAACCAGTTGAAATAGTACCAGTTATCCATCTGGTATTCCATTTCGGTCTGACCTTTTTGTCGCGGATGTACCCACAGAGCGCCCATGTTCCAGTACACGCGTGAGGTGATAATGTCGCCGATAGCGCCGTTTTGCAGCCGGTCTATCCACGTGCGATAAACATTTTGGTAGTGGCGCTGGAGGCCTACCACGACGTTCAGTTTTTTGCGTTTGGCCTCTGCAGCGGCGGCCAGCACCTTTCGTATGCCGGGTCCGTCAACTGCGACCGGTTTTTCCATAAACACCTGTTTGCCCTGGCGGACGGCTTCTTCAAAATGGGCAGGCCGGAAACCGGGCGGTGTGGTGAGGATGACCACATCGGCCAGTGCAATGGCTTTTTTATAGGCATCGAAGCCGACGAATTTGTGTTCTTCCGGTACTTCCACACGATGACGCACGGAGCCTTCCACCCCTGCCACATCCTGCAAGTCTTCGGCGGTGATGTTGTTGTAGGCTTCATCCACCTTGCGACGGAAGGCGTCGGCCATGGCAACGAGTTTGACATTTTGCCGGGTGAGCAGGGCCTGTACGGCAGCGCCGGTACCACGCCCGCCACAGCCGACGAGCGCGATTTTGATGGTGTCGTCAACGAGGCTTTGTGCGGCAGAAGCCATTGGCAGGCCGGAAAGCATGGCGCCGCCCGTGAGCGCTGCGCCGGTTTTGAGGAATTTGCGTCGGGTGGTCGTGTACTTCGACATGTTGTGTTTCGGGTAAATCATCAAAGTTCTTTCACCTCCCCGACGAGTTTCTGAAGGGTGTCTTTGGCATCGCCGAACAGCATTTTTGTTTTCGGGTGGAAGAACAATTCGTTTTCGACGCCGGCGTAGCCTTTGTTCATGCTGCGCTTCATAACAATCACGTTTTTCGCTTCCCAGACTTTCAAAACAGGCATGCCGTAGATGGGGCTGCCGGGGTCGTTTTCGGCGGCAGGATTCACTACGTCGTTGGCGCCGACGATGATAACCACGTCGGTGGAATTCATGGTCGGGTTGGCGTCTTCCATTTCAACGAGTTTCGGGTAAGGCACATCGGCTTCGGCGAGCAGGACGTTCATGTGTCCCGGCATCCGACCGGCAACGGGGTGAATGGCATAGGAGACCTCCACACCTTTTTCTTCGAGTTTTTTCTCTAATTCGTGGCAGATGTGCTGCGCTTGTGCGACGGCCAAACCATAACCGGGCACGATACATACCTTTCCGGCATAGGCACAAAGAATGGCGGTATCGGTAAGGGTAATTTCTTTTACCGTTTGGTCGCCGCTGCCGCCTTTTGCCCCTGCGCCGCCGCCGCCGCCGAATGAACCGACAATAACATTAAGCAACGAACGATTCATCGCAGTACACATCAATACCGTCAGGATCGTACCCGCCGAGCCTACCAGGATACCGCCGGTGAGCATCACCGGATTGTCGTACAAAAAGCCGCCAAAAGCCGCCGCCATACCCGTCAGGGAGTTGAGCAGCGAAATAACGACCGGCATGTCGGCGCCGCCGATGGGCATCACAAACAAAACGCCGTATAAAAACGAGAGGGAAAGCAAAATCCACACCGCCGAATGCCCAAAAGTCGCCGGGCTGGAAACAGCAATACCAAGAATGACGAAAATAAGGATGAGCAGGAGCAGGTTCAGATAGGTAAGGAGCTTGGAGGAAATATCCTTGATTTTTTCATCCAGTTTGCCATACGCAATCATACTGCCACTGAACGACACGCTGCCGATCACGAGTCCGAGAAAAACGGTCAGCAAATACCCCGACGATCCGTGCGGGTGTGCGTTGAATTCGACGATACTGATAATCGCGGCGCATGCGCCGCCCATGCCGTTGAAAAACGATACCATTTGCGGCATGGCCGTCATTTTGACTTTCATGGCCATCATCCAGCCGATCACGGTACCGATTGCCATGGCAGCAATGATCCAGGGAATGTTGCCGATGGATTGCCCGTCTTTTTCATGAAAAAGGATGGTGGCCAAGATGGCAATACCCATACCTGCCGCTGCTACCAGGTTGCCTTTTCGGGCCGAATCAGGGCTACTCAATTGTTTCAGTCCCACAATAAAAGTTATGGAGCCGATCAGGTAGGAAAGTTGAAGTAAAAAGTTTGACATTTCTTTTTGTTTGATATGGGCGGACGAAGAGCATTTTTACGAGGTTTGGAGGCGGGTTTGTCAGGTTTATTAGTGTTGATTGTCAATTTCATTACACGCCTAAACTCCATAAACCATCCTAAACACTGTAACCCTGATAAACCTCCTAAACCCTATTGATTACCCACAAAACCAGCAACCAAGTTCTTTGACAGATTGTTAAGTAAGCAAAATCTTGTATCGATGAAAAAAAACGGAAATACACTCAATCCATATTGGGGGATACGCGCTTGGAAAAACGGTTCCAACTCGTGTGCGA
>JANRLZ010000144.1:0-9696 GCA_033762055.1 Saprospiraceae bacterium | reverse complement strand
ATTTTTTAGATACTAAGTTGGTTCACCACTAGTGCCGCATCCGGCAAATAGCATAGCAATGGAATCGGCTATTTTTTCGGCTCCTTAGGCGCGAGAAGGGCGAAATACGGGATATTTTAACCGCCGAGCAACGACAGGAGGTGGAAAAGAGACATAGGCATTGCTTTGTCATTCGCCGGATGCGGCACTAGTTCCCTGTTTCAACGTTTACAGAACGTTCGAGGTCGTTATTTTTACACGATTCGCAGAAAAAAACGAAGTCCGGCATTTCAAATTGCCAGACTTTCGACCCCTGATTCTGAAATCTCCAATCTTACACCATCATCACATTAACAAAAACAAACCATGGCACGACTGACCACTTTTTCGCGCTTGCTCATCACGCTGCTGATTGTTGCGGCAGTTTTTTTTGTAGCAAAAAAATTCCTTCCCGGACTTGGATTGCCGGGTGCTGAAAATGCCGAAAAGACTGAACAAAGCGTCGAAACCGACAGCGAAAACAGCAGTAATAATTCCGGCTCCAACAGCAGTACCTGGGGCAAAACCTCCAGTTCCTTTACGCCTGCGGCCTTTAATTACACTCCTCCCGCACTCTCGGGGGGCAAACTTAAAGGAGTGGTCGAACTGGGCGCAACGGGTTTCAATTCGTTCATTGTCAGAGTAGATGCCCAGAAAAACTGGAAACTCGAAAAAGCAGAATTCGGTGTTAGTCTGGTCAAAGAAGGCCTGGCAACCGACGAAGACGTCAAATCCGGATTGCGCCGATATATCGCCGACATGGTAGGCTTCGGTGTTGGCGCCCGCGATATCCACTTTGTGGTCAGCAGCGGTGCGCAAAAAGAGGCTATCATGCCTAAAATCAATGCAGCGCTGAAGTCCATGGGTTATGTTGTTAATGTAGTTACTCCTGAGCAGGAGGCCAAACTTGCTTTGCGTGCTACTTTGCCCGATCAATACCGTTCGAGCGCTTTTGTGGTAGACATCGGTTCGGGCAACACCAAAATCTCCTGGCTGCCCGGCGGTGCGGTGGAATTGCCCGGTGCGAAATATTACCAGAACAACCTTAGCGCCACTGCGGTATATTCGGAGGTTAAAACCAAGGCTGCCGGCGTACCTGCCAATTTGCGCGGCACCTGCTTTATCATTGGTGGTGTACCATACGAACTGGCCAAACAAACCCGCAACGGCAAAGAAAGGTATACGGTGCTTAAGGCCCCTGCCGATTACAAAGCCGATGGCGCCAAGCAGGAAGCCGGTTTGAATATCTATGCCGCTATCGCCGAGGCGACAGGCTGCAGACAGTTCGTTTTCGACTGGGATGCCAATTTCACCATCGGATTTTTGCTGAATCTTTAATAACAGAATAGAAGCGCGAATGCTGGAAGCACAGACCTGTGACAAGCGGGCATTTAATCTACTTCCAGCATTCGCTTCAAACCAATTCTCCTCCCACTCTCATTTCGCGACCATGAAACAACTTTCCACTGCCTTTGCCCTGATTTTCCTTACCTGCCAACTCTTTTCACAAGACACCTTTTCGATTGTGGCGGTTGACACCGTTACCGGTGAAATCGGCAGTGCAGGCGCAAGTTGTCTCGACAATAATCAATTCCCCGGCAGCAATGGCGCTATTATTATCAGCGACATTCTGCCCGGTCGTGGCGCGATTCACACACAATCCTACTGGCTTGCTGCCAATCAGCAAAATGCGCGCATGCGTATGGAGGAGGGACTCTCGCCGCAGGAAGTGATTGACTGGTTGAAAGCCAACGATGCACAGGGCGGATTTGGCTGGGTAAACCGTCAATACGGGGTGGTAGATTTTGATCCTAATGGCCACCCTCGTTCGGCTGCATTGACGGGGAATGGTTGCCTCGACTGGAAAGGACACCGCTTAGGCGTCAACTACGCCATTCAGGGGAATATCCTGTTGGGGCCGGAAATTCTCGACAGCATGGAGGCGCGTTTTCTTGCCGCCTCCGGCACTTTGGCCGAGCGATTGATGGCATGCCTGCAAGGCGCCAATGTTCCAGGCGCCGATAGCCGCTGCCTTCAAAACGGTACATCTTCCCTGTCGGCTTTTCTGCGGGTAGCAAAACCCGGCGACGCCGAAGACAGCCTTTTCCTTGATTTGAATGTACCCTCCCTTCCGGCTGGAAGAGAGCCGATTGACTCGCTTCAACAATTGTACAATGACTGGAAATCGAGTGTCCCGACCAATAGTCCGAAATTTGAAACGCCACAAATTTTCCCGAACCCCGCACAAGGCTGGTTTGTGGTTAAGATTCAGGAGATAAATGCTGTACTTGATTTGTATGATGTGGCAGGAAGACGCGTTTTGACCCAGCCATTGCTTCAAACAGAAAATCGGGTGGCGCCCGTTTTACCTTCCGGCGTATATTTCATTCGGATCTCCCACCCTTCAATTCCGGCTTACTCACATCGAATCATCTGGCAGCCCTGAACAGGATTATTGCTTTAACATGTAACGGGTCGTTTGGCCTGACGGCGTGATGATATTGCAGTAATAGGTTCCAGTCGGGAATGTGCGAGCGTCAATAAAAACTTGTCCTTCCTGTCGCGAACCAAAGGCTTGTTCCCAGACAATTTTCCCGAGTTGATCAAAGACCCGAATGTGCCCGGATTGCGCACTTTTGGTTTTCCAGTTCACATACGCGAAATCCCTTAACGGGTTCTGCATCATATTGAAATAGATAAAATCAGCCTGCGTCTGTGTGCTGACATACTGGTTTGTGATCACAATATCATCCAGTTGTAACTGATAGGCATTTCTTGAGTCGTGCAGGAATGCAAGATAAACTACCTGTCCGGCATAGTCGGCCAGACTCACACTGTGTGGCTCCAGTTTCCCGTGATAGAAAGGGAAACCATTTTCATAGTCAATGAAAAAATAGGCAGAATCTGTATAGCCGTTGGCATGAATATAACCCGGAGAAAAAACATAATCGTTTAAATCCAGGGAGCCGGTCAGCGGACTTTCTTCGGTGGCAGCTACGCTGAACAGGGTATCGGTAAAATTAACCGGGAAGTTGGTGGTGTTGGACAATAACACCTGATACCCGTCCATGAGGTCGGGCCCATAATAGGTGAGAGAACGCCAGCAAAGCCAATAGGTGTCGTCAGGCAGGTATACGGGTGGTGTGATTAGCCAGTTGCTGTTTCTATAAGTCGGATTGCTTAGATAGGAACAACTGGTAATAGCGTCGTTGTCGGCAATCGTCGGAGGTGGAACGCCCAGGTCACTTTCCCAATACCAACCTTTTGGAGTAACACCCGGCAGTTCTACACACCTGCCGATTTTATTATCCTGATCGTAGTTGACCCAGGTATGGTCTTCGCCGGTAGGTTCGAGCGACATGGTGTCAGTCGGATCAAGGAAACCTTCAAAAGTGTGAAGAAGCAGTGTGTCAGGTGCAGAGCCGCCAGTCTGAGCGTAAAGCGGCAAAAAGCCATAAAGGAATAAAAGGAAGGTACAGAAAGTTCTCATGGCTACCGATTGAAAAGTTATAAGTTTTGCGTTTTCTTTTCAAGACAGGCTGAAGGCCTTCAATCGTTGGCTGTGGCCAATTCTTTTTCCAAGATTTCTTTGTTTACCGGAACAACACCTGGATATTCACAAACCTGACCTCCGGCACTGTTTGACAACCAGGCCACGGTTTCCTGTGGAATGCCTGCGGCCAGCGCCATTGCGGCAATGCTGATAACGGTGTCGCCGGCGCCACTCACATCAGCCACATTCCTTGCAAGGGTGGGATAGCGTCTGCCTTGCCCACGGTCGTCCAAATATAGTCCTTTTTCCGACAGGGTGAGCATGGTGTAGCGATTATTCAGTTTTTTTCTCACATAATCGCAGGCGGCCTGCAATGAATCATCCTCAGTTACGATGGGAAACGGGGCACTTTCGCGTATTTCTTTTAGGTTAGGTTTGAATAAATCTACTCCTTCATAGGCATAAAAATTGGCTTTTTTAGGATCAACCGCCGTGAATATGCCTCTTTTCTTTGCCTCGAGCAGCGTTTTCCGAATCAATCCCGGCGTAAGCAGGCCTTTATTGTAATCCTGCAAAACAAGGACCCTGATATCCTTTTGTTGGTCGAGTAAAGAAATGATTTTTTTCGTCAAATTGCTTTCTTCTTCTTTGGTCAAATCATAGGTGTCTTCACTGTCAATTCGCAACATTTGTTGATTGTTTCCCAAAATACGCGTTTTGACGGTCGTGCGTCTTTTGTCTGAAACTATGATGCCTGAACTTGATATATTTTGTTCGTTGAGCATCTCGGTAAATAATTTTCCTTCCAAATCATTTCCCACCACACTGCATAAAATTGGTTGCCCGCCCAATGCGGTCACATTTAGTGCCACATTGGCTGCGCCCCCCAGGCGGTTGTCAGTGCTTTTATGCAATACGACCGGCACCGGCGCCTCAGGCGAAATACGACTCACCGTACCGGTTAGATAGCGATCTATCATTACATCGCCTATAATCATAACCAGCTGGTTTTCGATTTTTTTTAATTCGCTCATGCCTTCGGTGCTAATTTTTTCTTCCAATAACGCAACAATCCAGCCACCGACATGAAAGCCGGATTGGCTGCTTCGTACCTGCCCAGATCTGCTTCGGGAACACCGGCATTCAGTAATTCCTGCCGGACAAATTCCTGAAAAAGCGGTACGATTGCTTCCGGAGCAGTTTGCTGTTCGGCGTAAGGGCGTATCCAGGCAGCCCATGCCAACAGCCTGTTTTCAAAAGCATCTACATGTGCTGTTTTGTCAAATATTTCACCAAAATGAGTCAAAAACAGGCGCGAAGCAGGCAGTTCCCGAAGCAATCGGATTGAATCCAGCCAATCCTCAATATCAATATCAGGCGGTGGGCAAGGCGGCATAACCGGCCCGTTGCCCATACGAACACCACCGACATCGCCTGTAAAGACTACGTCGCCAACTTGCCAGGCGATGTGATGCACGGCATGTCCGGGTGTGTGCCAGGCTAAAAATTCAAGCCCGGCTGCGACGATGCATTCGCCGTGCTCCGGCGCATACAATTGTTTTTCAGGAATGGGGTGCATTGGCCCCCAAAGCCGATCCATTTGTTCGCCATAAATCATGCGCGCCGAGTTGTACAGTTTTTCAGGTTGTGCAAGGTGTGGCAAACCTTTGGGATGTACGTATATGCGGGCGCCCTTTTCTGCCAGCGCCCAGGCTGCACCGGCATGGTCAAAATGAATATGTGATAAAAAAACATGCTGAAAATCAGCAAGTTTCCAACTAAAGGCGGATAACGCGTTTTCCAGAAAGGGCAGGGTGGAGGCGGGGCCGCACTCTACCAAAACAAGCCCTGTCGGGCCTTCCACGACAAATACGGCAATGGCGTTTTGAACCTCCAGAAAATTCAAATCAAGCGTATGTACTTTCATGCAGCGAAGGTAGCAGTAAGTCTCAATTTGGAGAATGACAATGTCCTGAACATGTATTTGGTATAACCGGGTACCTTGTTTATCGAAAAAAGAAACACATACTCGTCGTTTTGTTCGTGATTTAGCCGATCAAACTTTCTTAACACCGCTGTTTTATTAAGCAATGAAAAACATTCAGGACTTCTTTCTTTTTTGTTCGGGTGTGGAAACCAGCGTGCTTGAAAAATGCCCGACCGATCGCAATAAATACGCGGGTATTGGAGCCACCATTTTCTTTACGGGCATATTAGCCATGTTTTCATCCGGTTATGCGCTGTTTACAGTGTTTGATTCGCTATGGCCTGCTGTCGGTTTGGGCGTATTATGGGGTATTATGATCTTTAACCTCGATCGCTATATTGTGATGAGTATGAAAAGCAGGGGTAAATGGGGGCGCGACTTCCTTGTTGCTTTTCCACGCTTGTTAATGGCAGTGTTGCTGGCGCTGGTCATCTCAAAGCCCTTGGAATTAAAAATATTTGAAAAAGAAATCCGTGCCGAAATGATACTCATGGAACAGGAGGTTTTCAAGCAGCAGGAAGACCGTGTTAAATTGCGATATTCGCTTCAAATAGAGGATTTACGCACACAAATTGCCGGCATTAAAGAGGAAATTGTGCTAAAAACCACATGGCGGGATTCATTGGCCCGCGCAGTTGTACAGGAGGCAGACGGTACCGGTGGTTCACGGCATAAAAATCTGGGGCCAATTTACCGTGCAAAAAAAATGCAGGCCGATCAGGCGCAAGCTGAATTGGATGGTTTTCTCGCGCTCAACCAGCCGATTATCCGGGACAAAGAGCAAGCGGTACAACAATTGGAAACCGGCATTCAACAAGAGATTTCCCGCCTTGAAAGAGGTCGTTTTGATGGGCTGGCTGCACGGATGGATGCGCTTTCCCGGCTCACTGGCCGGAGCACCGCCATTTTATGGGCAAGCATTTTTATCACCCTGCTTTTTGTAGCGGTTGAGACAGCGCCTATTTTAGTCAAACTGATTTCACCGCGTAGTCCCTACGATTTTGTTTTGCATCAGCAGGAACACGTATATGAGATGACCCACCTGGAGCAAACGACTTTGCTCGGCAATGCGGTGAAAAACAAATTACAGGTAGATACAGAAGTAGGCATCCACCGGGCAAATGCAGCCGTGGAGAAGGAAAAGGCCATCATTGACCAAAAACTTCAGGAAACGTTGGAAAGCCTGAAAAACCGAACCTACAAGTTCGGATAAAGGAGAGAAAGGCGGGTATCGGTGACTGGATAATTGGGGTAACGCAGTTCAATAAATGATACAAGACCTTGATTCCCAATCACCGATACCTGAAAAAATCATTTGATTACTTCGCCGTACGCGCGGTTTTGGTGTCCAAAACGTCTTTGCGGAGGTCGGTTGCCAGCGCTTTCAGTTCCTGCATAGCCTTGCGTACACGAGCGCCGGCAGCGTTGTTGCCACCGTAGAATTTGTTTACGTCTGCTTCGATTTCTGCAACTTTCTGCTTGATGTCGTTGAAAATTTTGCTCATAATTTGAGTTGGTTAAAAGTTTAGCAAATCAGGGCGTAAAAGTATGCTTTTATGCCGAAAAACAAGCGTTTTTGCTTTTTTTGAAAAAAAAGAGGGGCGCCTGTTACAGCACCCCTTGAAAATAGCGGCTCTTCTTTTTAACCCCGTCGCTTGCGGGTACTCGTTTTTGTTGTTTTTTTGACACCAACATTGCCGTTTTTCCCTTTTTTGCCGACAGGTGTTGTTGTTTTGGTGGTTTTACCGTGGCCGGTGGCCTTGGTTGTCCTGGTTGTTTTTTTTCCATAAACGCCCCCGTGGGGGCCACGGGCTTTAACCACCGTAGTGGTGCGGGTGTGCACCACCGTCGAATGGCGACGGTGAGGGGTGTACACAGCATGAGCGCGGTGTACCCGGTGTACGCCAACCACATGGCAATGTGCACGGTATGGTCGAACGCGCAGGTGGTACACGCGCCAGGGGTGCGGACGCCAGGGGCGCCACCAGTTAGGATAGAGCCCCCAACGCCAGGGAGATACCCAAACGCGGTAGCCCGGGGCGTACATAAAGCGAACCGGACGCCAGAACCAAACATTTACCACAATTCTAACCGGCGCCATACGTGCCGCAGGGCCCTTGTTTTTGCCGTTTTTTACGGCCTCCTCTTCAAAAGGTTCTACCAGGGCTTGTTCGCCGTACAGATTCTCGTCGCCCACAATCTGAAGGATGGCCTCTTCAGCACCCTGCTTTTCGATTTCAATTACAGCGACATCTTGCGACTCATTTTCGCCAATAACGGCCTGCAAGACCAGGGCATGAACGTCGCCTTCTGTGTTGTCAACTACCCGGATATAATCAATTTTCCCATCTTCATTCAGGTCAAGGTTGTTGACTTCATTGTTTTCGGCATTCAGTTGTTTCTCAAAATCTTCGGGCGATTCGGATTTTTTGAAAAGTTCGATGGCGGCTTCCAGACTGAAATGATCGCCCGGCAAGCCGGTACTGTCGGCTTCAAAATCGGCTTCATTTTGGGCAGACAGCGTGATGCTGCACAGCGTTAGCAGCAAGGTGCTCAGGATGAATTTTCTCGTTCTCATGCTGTGTTGTAATGATTTAAAGGTGAACAAAAGAGCAAGGGTTTGAATGTGCTTGCATGTGGGGCTCTAAGACGGTGACAAGCAGGGTTGGTTTAACAGGCGGATTATTTTTTTCAAAAAAACAACGGCGGCGCGGAAGTAATCCGCGCCGCCGTTGCAAAAACGATCAAAATTAATGTATTAACGTTTGATAGCCGTCGCCGTGCAGTTGTCGTCAAAGGCTCCGCTGGCTGAATATATGATGGTCAGTGCGTTGCCGTTTATGGTACCGGTGCCATTGATGGTCAGGCCTTGCTGGGTGCCGTTAATGGTCAGGTTATTGCCCGAAACCGTGCCGGTGTAGTTGAAGCCGAAATCGCCAACATTGTTCACAATGACATCGGTTGTATTTACGGAAGATTCCGTGATGGTGATAGAATACGAGTAATTGCCGCTGGCACAGTTTTCATTTACATCATAGGTGCCCAGAAACTTCTCGCGATCCAGGGCTTTGGGTTCTTTTTTGCAGTAAGAAAATGCCACCATGAACAAAAAGAGCGGAAGGGCAATTTTCAAAAAGGATGTTGCGCTTTGGGTTGAATTGACTTTCATTTTGTGATGTTTTTTTAAAAAAAGAAGTGAAAAACTAAAAAGGTTTCGCCGTAAAGGTATCATGATTTCCGATTTATTCCTCGGATGATTTTCAATTTTTTGATTGCATTTGTAATTGCCGGTTCTCATCTTTGCCCAAATTTCCATCACAAACGTTTGTCCGGTATCGCCCGGCCAAACAAGACCAACACCTTACTTCCTTATGAGTTTACCTGCTTCCCGACTGCAACGTGTTCTGGACGAGCCTGCGGTTGAATTTCGTTTGGGCGATTACATCAGCCGTGGATTTAAGTTTATGAATGAAAATGCCGGCCTGTTGATTGCTTTCATGCTGGTTTCAGGGGTAATCAATTTTTTTGCTCAAATGATGCCGTTCATCGGCTTTGTTATCAGCATTTTGCTTGGCCCGGTTTTACAAATCGGCTACTCGCAGTACGCCTATACGGCTGTTCGTGAACGAAAAGCAGAATTTGCCGAATTTTTCAAAGGCTTCTCTAAAATGGGGCCTTTGGTCATTACTTATATCTTAAGCGGCCTGATCGGACTGGTGTCCGCACTGCCGGGCTTGCTGCTTTGGTACCAGGCCGGCATGCTCGACTGGGTGATGGTGTTGATTGAAGATTACCCGTTTATGGAGGATGTCCCGCCGCTGGGTGAGATGGTAGACATGAGCCTTTTTTGGCTGGGTGTGTTGCTTATGTTTGTCGGCGCTGTTGTTATCAGCATTCTTTTTTCATGGGCCCTTCAGATTGTTTGGTTTTTTGACGTTGATCCCATGACGGCCTTGGGCGCCAGCCGAAAGCTTATTGCGCGCAACTGGGGCATTTTTATTCTCTTTTTTATCATTTCAGGGCTCATTGCCGCCAGTGGCGCCCTGCTTTGTCTGGTTGGCCTGCTTTATACGGCCCCCGCAATGGTGACGGCCCAGTTTTTTGCATTTGCCGATAACGTGAAATTACTGGAAGACGAGGGTGAAAAACCGATGGACCTGACCGATCATTTTATTGCGTAATGGAGGCGCTTGCCGAT
>JANRLZ010000143.1:0-17569 GCA_033762055.1 Saprospiraceae bacterium | reverse complement strand
GCAGGCGGCATGCGCAATGCCATCGAACGCGCACATACCTACCTGAAAGAAAACGGATTGGAACGCAACATCACCGTTGAAGTCCGTAACCTCGTCGAACTCGAAGATGTGCTGGAGATTGGCGGTATTACCCGGATCATGTTCGACAACTTCGAAATTCCAATTCTCCACGAAGCCGTAGCCATCGTGAACGGTCGTTATGAAACCGAAGCCTCGGGCGGCATTACCTTGTTTAACATCCGTAAATATGCCCAGTCCGGCGTCAATTATGTCTCCGCCGGCGCCCTCACCCATTCCGCCCAACCCCTTGACTTGAGTCTCAAAATTGTAAGAAACCGAGAGGATTGATGGGATTGGTTCGATTGGTTCGATTTTTCGATTGATTCGATTTTTCGATTGGAAGACAATAAAAATACAAAAAAATGAAATAATGAGGCCCGAGGAACTTCAGAAACGTTTGAAAGACTGGGCAATTTCAGTGGTGATTTTTACAAAAATTTTGCCTCCCGCATCGGAGTTTACGGCTATCAAAAATCAGTTGATTCGTTCGGCGCCTTCTGCAGCAGCCAACTACAGAGCAGCATGCAGGAGGAAGTCAGGCAAGGATTTTCTGAATAAACTGAAAATGGTAGAAGAGGAGTTGGATGAATCCATGTTTTGGCTTGAGTTTATCGTTGGATTGGATGCGAAGTACAGGAAAGAGATTGTGACTATCTACAAAGAAGCCGATGAATTAACTGCTATCATTGTAGCCTCCATCGGAACAGTGAGAAGAAAAATATCCCCTAGGGATTGATTCGATTTTTCGATTGGTTCGATTGATTCGATTGATTCGATTTTTTAGAATAGTGATTATGGATCAGATAGTTACTAAACAGATACGATCGAAAAATCGGATCAATCGAACCAATCGAAAAATCGAACCAATCGAAAAATCGAATCAATCGAAAAATCGAATCAATCGAAAAATCGAATCAATCAAAAAATGTCTGCCGATTCTTTTTACTGGTATGCCAGCATCCTGATTTTTTTCCCCTGGGCTTTGCTGGTTTTTGCGCCGAACTGGCGTTACACCGAACCAATTTCGTTTGGCGCGGCCATTGTGTTGCTGCTGGCGGCGGCAGTGTTTACTTTCCAGTTTCTGACCAACCCGGAAGAAGGCGGCCACCTGTTGTCGCTCGAAGGGTTTAAAAATTTATTCCGCAGCAAGGAGATGCTGCTTACCGGCTGGCTGAATTATCTCTCCTTTTGCCTGTTGGTAGGTACCTGGCAAAGCCATGATGCACGACAGTTGAAAATCGGCCACATTTTTGTCATTCCCAGCCTGCTGCTCACCCTGCTCACCGGTCCGGCTGGCTTGTTGCTGTACCTGGTTGTACGTTTTTTCCGGACAAAAAAGTGGGATTTGAGGTAGGGGTACAATATGTTGCGTAGCCTTCAATACTGTCCCAAAATTCCCTCTCCCGCATTTCCCCGCTTTTCCGACCTTTGCCGCATGGTATTGAAGGCCCACAACATCCACAAAGCCTATGGCCCGCTGGAAATCCTGCGCGGCGTACAGCTGGAAATACAAAAAGGTGAAATTGTCAGCATCGTCGGGAAATCCGGCGCAGGAAAAAGCACCCTGTTGCATATCCTCGGTACACTCGACTGGGCAGATGCCGGCGAACTGCATATCGCCGGGAAAGATATCCGCGCCATGAACGCCGGCCAACTGGCCGATTTCCGCAACCGGCACATCGGGTTTGTTTTTCAGTTTCACCACCTGCTGCCGGAATTTACCGCCCTCGAAAACGTCTGCATCCCCGGCTATATCCAGCGCAAAAGCGACGGCGCCGTGCAAAAGCGCGCCGAAGAACTGCTGCGCTACCTGGGCCTCGGCGAACGCCTTACCCACAAACCGACCCAACTCTCCGGCGGCGAGCAACAACGCGTAGCCGTGGCCCGCGCCCTCGTCAATCAGCCCGATATCATCTTCGCCGACGAACCAACCGGCAACCTTGATTCCGCCGCTTCCAAAGACCTCCACCAACTCATCCGGCAATTGCGCGACGATTACGGACAGACCTTCGTGATCGTTACCCACAACCAGGAACTGGCCGAACTCTCCGACCGACGCCTGGAAATGAAAGACGGAATACTGATCGGGTAAAATCTACTCCACCACCACACGCCCGGCCGCCACATTCCGCCCCTGCTCCGACCGGAGCGACCAAAAATAGAGGCCCGGCGGCCAATGCCGGGTGGATTGGGTATGCGACGCAGCGCCGGCTTCTACCCCGGCCTCGCCGATGCAGCGACCCGTGGCATCGTACCACAATAATCGCTTGGCGCCAGGCAGCGCAGCGCCCCATTCCCGGGTGAATTGCCCGTTGGTCGGGTTGGGAAAGGCGCGGACGGAGGCCGCCGGCAGCGCCTCCCCGGTTGTTACGCTGCACGGCGGGTCAAGCGCGCCAAGGCGGTAGTTGGCGAAATTGGGCAAAAGGACGCTGGTGACGGCCGGTAATGTGTCGGCATGTTGTTCAAACTGACAAGCCAGGCCTAAGGAGTCCGGTTGGTGGATCACATGGAGGACATAATTTTCGTACGAAGAGTTCATGTATATTTTTCCGTCGGGCGCGCGTCCCATCCAGAAAAAATTGGCCACATAAGGAGCCAGGGTGCCGTCGTAGGTTCCGACGACCAGTCGGCTGGCCGCCAGATCGGGCGCCCACAGATCGTACTGGAACAACTCGCCGCCTGAACTCAGGTACAAAAAGCGGTTGTTGGGCGAGGTGACCATGCCACCGCCGCCGAAGGGCAGGGAATCCCAGTCCAAATACGCCGGATCGGAAAAAAGCCCCGTGCAGCGGTCGAAGTTATAGATCGTCAGTCCCTCGAAGGTGTTGCGAAAATACTTGCTGCCGTCGGTGGAGAAGCCCTGCTGGCTGATGCAACAAGTGCTGTCAATTTTGGGCAGGTCAAATTCCTGCAATCCCTGATAAACCACCCCCTCAGGGCTGAACAAAGTGACATGCATGTCATATTTGAACCGCCGGGGCGACACCACCCACCAGTCGCGGCCGTTGCCGTGCCGGGTGGCGTGGACGTAATTGCCCAAATAAATCGAATCGCTCAGGACGCTGGTGTTTTTCGATAGCACAGCACCCTTTCCGTCATCGCCCCTGGCGTCAATGACCGAGTACAGCAGATTCATCGGGTTCCACAGCCAGTCGTCGGCGCGCAGGTGAAACAGGTAAAACAAGCTGTCGTGTTCCGGATGAGGTAAAAAGAGACAGGTCTGCCAGTTAGGGTACGCACCAACATCTTCACAAAATCCATTGTAAACGACGCCCGGATTGAGGGAATCCCCATTGGCCATGATTTGATGGTCGCGATTCAGGATTCCACATCCGCTGGTATATGCCAGCAAGCGACCGTCTTTATCAGATATACAGGCTTTAGGCCGGCGAATAATAAAATCGTGAAGCGTATGTTCGGGTGGATTGATTGTGAAGTCCTTCAAAACTCCGCCATAAGGGATGAGACTATCGGGGGTGCTGGCGATAATCCCATATCCCAGTACCCAGACATAATCGTATTTGGCCTGAGAACGAAGGAAGAAGGGTGAAGTAAGCAGAAAGACGTAGAGAATTATTTTCATAGGAATTGAAAAATAGGCTGCCTGGCGGCTTGTGTACCACCAGGCAGCCTGGTCAGAAGAATCAACGCAAAACAGCGGCTTTGCTTTGTGCCACGATGTTATTGGTTTGGTCGAGTAGTAGGTATTCATTCTGGCAAATTCGTGTGTCGGTGCGCCAAATTGGCACGCCGACACACGAATTTGCTCCTCCGACACACGAAATTGCCACCCCGGCGTATGAATTTGCCACGCCGGCACACGAAATTACGGCTCCTACATGCCAAATTGGCGCGCCGGAGCCGTAATTTGCAACAAAAAGGTCGTAAAATGCCGTTTAGCGAGCGTTTTTTTGAAGGAAATGACGCCCCGGCACACCGGCTACCGCCGCTTAGAAAATCTGTACATTTTCTTATTTCCCTACTGCCTCAATCAAATCCGGGTAATCCGTGATAATGCCGTTTACGCCGAGCCGAATCAGGCGGCGCATGGATTTTACATCGTTTACCGTCCAGGGGACCAGCTGCATGTTCTTCTCACGGCATTTTTTTACAAGTGCGGCATCCACGAACAGGTAATACGGACTGTATATGGCAGGCGTAAAGTCCAGTTTAGCCAGATTGGCCTCCAGTCCCTGGGTGTTTTCCACCAGAAAAGCCAGCGTCAGATCGGGCGCCTGGCGATGCAGTTCGCGCAGGGCGCGTACGTCGAACGATTGCACGGTGGCTGTTTTGTCCAAACCCAGCGCACGGATTTCGCCGATCACCAGGGCCACAAATTCCGCCACCGGCGGATGCCGAAGGCCATCCCAGGCCGGCTGACTTTTTATTTCTATGTTCCAGCGAATATCGGGCCTGACGGCGCGGGCCGCCGCCACCACCTCGCGGAGCGTGGGTTTGTACACCCGCATTTTTTGCTGGCGGGGAAAACGAGGATGGCCCATACTGCCACAGTCATAGCCGCGGATTTCGTCGGCAGTCAACGCATACAACAACATTTTTTCCTCATCTTGCCTGCGAATAGAATCGCCATTGGGTTGCCGGCATATCGCCGGATTGAACCAGGGCTCGTGGCTCACAATCAGTTGGCGGTCTTTGGAGACGGCCAAATCAAGTTCGAGCGTAAGTACCGACGGATATTCCAGGGCTTTCAGAAAAGCCGGCAGGCTGTTTTCGGGCATCAACCCGCGGCTGCCGCGGTGCCCCTGCCAATCAAAGCCGGCGGGCGCCTTCACCGGACGGGTTTCCAGCGATTTGCAGGCAATAAAAGTGAGTGCAGTGAACATAAGCGGCAAAAATGCCAAAATATTGGCATAAAAAGGCCGGTGCGGACGAGTATTCATTTTCCATTATTTTATTGCCGGTTCGGACATCCAAACCAGCCATTGCATACCATCCTGTTTATCACAGAAATGACAAAAATCCTGAGAGCATGACATGCTCTGACATACCTTTGGGCAAAATTGATGCTATTTTCACACAGTTCGGGTTAAGTTTACATCAAGGAAACAAACCCGTCGAACCAGTTTACCCAATCTCTCTCCATGGACGTTAAACAATTTCTTTTTTCGCTTCCCGAAAAAGTCGCTCCCGAAGCGGTGGAAGGCCTCAGCACGTTGTTTCATTTCGATATTGCCGATGCCGGGCAATTTACCGTCAAACTCGACGACGGGAAATTCAGTGTATCGGAAGGACTGGAAGGCGAATCCAGATGCACTGTCAGCGCCGGCGCTGAAACGCTGGCCAAAATCCTTTCGCGCGATCTCAACCCCATGATGGCAATGATGACCGGCAAATTGAAAATCAGCAACCCCGGCGAAATGCTCAAATACGCCAAGATTTTCGGGCTGATGTGAAACTTGTCGCATGGTTTCCCGCAATCTGTGCTCATCTGCGGGAAATAAAAATGTTCGGTATTGGCCATAAGCCAACCCGAACATTTTTTTTAGAGGCTGTCTAAGAAGTTGTTTGAGGCAAACTTCTTTTTATCGTAATACTGTCACATCGCCTTTGCGCTGCACGTGTAATACACGACCGCAGATCGCCACGTCGGCCTCCAGATGCCAGACCTGTACCCCCGGATTGAAGTTCTGGGTGCGGAAAACACCGTCCCAGGCATCGGCGGTATTGGAAGTTTCGAACAGTTTGTTGCCCCAACGATCAAACACCTCGAAATGGAAACCCAGGAGGGTGATGCTGGAGGCAAAATACGGTTTGAAACGGGCGTTTTCTCCGTCGTTGGATGCCGGTGCAAATATGTTGGGGATGTACACGATGTCAATATCCTGTGCAAGTTCCGCCCACTGCACGGTGGCTTCGCGTCGCACCGTTTCGCAGGCATCACTTACTTCCACCCACACTGTTCCGGCTTCGGTGGCGGTGACACCTGCCTCGCGCCCGCCATTCCACCACAGGTATTCCAGCGTAGCAGGATCGCCGCCCGAAACAAGCGCCTGCATTTGTACCCCGGCGCTGTCGCACGGCAAAATTCCGTTGGCCAATTGCAACTCCAGTTTCGGAATAGCCGGCAGGGCAGCGTTTTGTTCAAACACACAACCGTTCGCATCTTCCACATAAACGGTGTAATCGCCCGGAGACAGGTCGCTGAAACGGGTTTCATCCTGGAAATTTACATTGTCGAGCGAAAAACGATAAGGGGTGGGGCCGCCGCTCAGGCTGTTGACCGACAATTCGCCGGTAGGCGTATTGCTGCACGATGGTTCGGGCGCTACGGCAAACGTAGTGGCCGGAAAGGCCGTTACAAAAATGGTCAATGTGCTGTCGCAACCTTCTCCATTGAGGAGGTGGAATTCCCGGGAATCGCCAGGCGCAATGTTTTGCCCCATAAATGAATAGGTTTCGCCCGGACAAACCGTCACCTGCAATACATTCGAGGAGTTGTTTTTTTGGAAAACCGTCACAGTCACCATCGAATCACAGCCGGCAAAATTGGTAAGCGTAAATGTTTGTACCGCGCCGGCTTGCAGGGTAACTCCCTCATAAACATAGGTTTCGCCCGGACAAACGCCCACGCTGAATGCACTGCTGGAAACCGGCAAATCGCCTACTACGGTCACCGTGACCACCGAATCGCAACCGACAAAATTGCTGTACGTAAAATCCTGCACGGTTCCGTCGGCCAAAGCGTTGCCCTGATAATTCACCGTACCTCCCGGACAAGCGTGTAAGGTCAAGGCACTGGATGAAACGGGCAAGGCTGCCACGCTCACCGTGACCACCGAGTCGCAACCCAGCCAGTTGGCAAAGGTAAAATTCTGTACGTCGCCCACCGCCAGCTCGGTTCCGTCGTAATTGACCGTCCCGTTCGGACAGGCATTCAGGGTCAGGGCGCTCGAAGAAACGGGCAAAGCAGTCACGCTTACGGTCACCACCGAGTCGCAGCCCAGCCAGTTGGCAAAGGTGAAATTCTGCACATCGCCCACCGCCAGTTCGGTTCCGTCGTAGTTGACCGTCCCGTTCGGACAGGCGTTCAGGGTCAGCGTACTGGTTGAAACGGGCAGCGCAACCACACTCACCACCAGGGTGGAGTCGCAGCCATCCACACTGGTCAGGTAGAAGGTATGGCTGCCGCCCACCGAGATATTGGTACCGTTGTAAGTGGCGAAACCACCTGGACAAGCGTTTAGTTGCAGGGTGCCAAAGGCCGTACAACCAAAATTTAAAAGAAAATCTACCGAGCCTTCCACATTACAACCGGAAAGGGTCACATTATCCGTTCCGATGATAACCGACCAGTTGGGCGGTAATGAGAAAGGATCAACGGAAAAACTGTAACCGGTGGAGAGCACATTCGTGAGGGCAAAATCGCCCTCCGCATCTGAAACCACAGCGCCGTACAAGACGCCATTTTGGTACACTACCACGGTAATTCCCGGCACCAGGGTGTCGGCCGGGTCAATGATGTTGTTGTTGTTTACATCCGACCAAACATTACCCAATACGTTTCCGTATCCGGTGTAGAGGTTGAGCGAGAGGGGATCGCTGTTGGCAGAACATCCATAAATATCCATCATTTCAGCCCAGTACGTACCGCTTTGCTGCGCGATAAAATTGGGCGAAGTGGCGCCGGGAATCGGATTGCCGTCGAGGTACCACTGCCAGGAAATGACCGTGGGCAAGTTTGGCAGGCAAAGGGTATCCGGACTGCAACGGGTATGACAACCGGCGGGTACGCTGCCTATGGGCGGTCCGGGTAAAATGGCCAGTTTGTTGCTTTCAGCAGCGCAGCCGAATTCATTGACAACTGCGACAAAATAAACCCCCGCATCCTCGGTCGTAATCGAGGTGCCGAGTTCGCCGGTGTTCCAGATAATTTGCCAGTTGGGCGGTGTGGGGCCATTGTAATTGATCACATTCGGGTCGCCGGCACAATAACTGTTACTCGACACCCAAAAACCGTCGGGTTTCGGGTGAACGGTCACAATAAATGGATCGGATACCGCCGTGCAACCGGTAGCTGGATTGGTGACGGTTACCGTAAACAAATGCGTACCTACCGGTAAAAGGGTATTACGATCTTCCGTAAAATACAAGACCTGATTGGAGCCGTTGCCGCCCGACCAACTGTAGGTTGCCGCACCATTGCTCACTGCCTGCAAGGCCAGGTCTTCCCCTTCACAAATGGTAACCGTCGGATATGAGGTGCCGATGATTTGTCCCAGGGCATTAAACAACAATGCTTTTATCAAGGCATCGGGGGAAGGATTAATTTCTACGTTTACAGCCGGCGGAACATAAGTACACCCGTTGACGTCGGTGATGGTCACAGAGTAAGAACCTTCTTTTGAAACCGTCAAACTTTGTGTACTGGTCTGATTATCATCCGACCAGCTGTAACTCACGCCACCGCCGGGCGCGGTAAGGGTCAAGCTCGATCCTTCGCAAATGGGGCCGGGGTTGGCGGGAGTGATATTGCCGCTCAGCAAATTGGGTTCTACCGTAAAGGTCCGGGTAAAAGTAGCCGTACAACCGTGGGCATTGACCGATGTAGCGGTAACCGTATAAGCGCCGGCGGTGTAATTGTGGTAAACGGTGTCTCCACCGGCGTCGTTGGACGGACCGCTGAGCGGATCGCCAAAATCCCAGGTCAGTTCGATCACACCGGGTTGCTGGGTGGCAATAAATTCAAGGGCATTGCCGGCGCACCTGGCGGCGGGCTCAAGAAATGCAGGGGTGATGCTTTGTGGAATTTCGACCGCATGCGAAGCGATACTGGTACAACCACTTGGCGCCGTAACCGTTAATACGACATCGTAAATACCCGCCGACGCGTAGGCATGGTCGGGGTCTTGCAACCCCGAAAGGTTTGCAGCGCCCGATGCCGGGTCACCAAAATTCCAGGCGTACTGGACATTGCTGAACTCCGGTAAAAACTCGGTATTGTTTTCAAACTCCGTCACATCACCCGGGCAACCCGGCAATTCGTCGAAATCGGCCACGGCCTCAACGTCCAATGAGTCCAGCGCATAACAGGCCGTTCCATCCGACAATTGTACCAGCACACTGATGAGGTATTTTCCGGCATTGGGATAAATAAAACTGGGGTTGTCGCCCATAGCGGTGAAAAGTAGCGGCCCCCCTGAAATCCCCGTTTTCCATTCGGCGCTGCCGGGGATGTATAAACCGGAATAATCATTCAAAACCATTACAAATGAATCGCACCGCGGGGTAAGGTCGGCTACCGCCTGTATCGTACCGGGAGCGCAGTAAGGTTGGCCGTTGCAGAGGCTGCAATTGCCGCTGCCCGTCGGGTCGCAATAGTTGAATAAAAGAAGAGGGCCGGCAGTGGTCGAACATCCGTAACTGTTCGATGCCTGCACGCTGAAGTTTCCGTACTGGTTGGTGAAATATATCACTCCGGTCGCCCCGCCGATCGGGTTGCCGTCCTGCAACCACTGGTACGTATAGTCGGCATCTGAATTGCTCAGCGCAAACAGTGAAACGGTGTAGGAATTGTTGCAAAAACCGGTCGGATCTGCCGTCGTCAATGAAATATCGGGCGCATCCCAGCTGGCGATGGCAAATCTGGCTGCTCCGCTGCAACCGTTGGCATCCACCACCTCAATGGAATAAACGCCCGGACCGAGGATGGGCGCAGCCAGGGTACTGATCGTATTGCCGGCAGCGTTTTTCCAGGCATAACTGCTGTAGCCATCGGCAGTGGTTACAATGGCCGTCTCGCCCGGACAAAGTCCGGCAGGATGCACCGGTACTGGATCGGGATTGGCCAGCACGGTAACGGGCAACAAGGCCGTTTGTCCGCACACCGAGACGTTCACGACATGCCCGCCGGGTTGATTCCAGAATATTTCAATGCTGTCGGTTCCCTGTCCGTCGGCAATTGCTCCAGCGGTCGAAGGGCCGATACTCCATTGAATATTTACATTTTGAAAATTCTGAATGGCATACACGCCTTTGTTGTCTTCACACACCACCGCTGTTCCGGTGATAACGGGCGCTGCGATGGCGGTCATCACCAAACCGACGGTGTCGGACAAACAACCAAGGCCGTCGGTGCTGACCTGTGCGGCGCTCAGCCAATAGGGGCCGGCGGCAGCCCAGGTCACATTCAGGGGGTTGCCGTTTGTTGTCTGAGCCGGGGGCGCGCCGTTCTTTACGATCCAGCGAATATTGGCGCCCGCGCCAAGGCCGAGGGCTTCATAGGTATAAGTTCCGCCCGGGCAAATATCCGTAATGCCGTCAATGGCGGTCGGTTCGGCGGGCAATGCGCGTACGGCAATCACCCATTCTGCCTCATCGGAACAGGTCGTATTCGGATCGTTGGGTACGGCCAGCAGCCGATAGGTACCCGCTCCGCTCTGGAACGGGACGGCCGGAGTGGCGGTGGCGGCTGCCGAAGTCCAGGAAACCGTTCCGTCAGGCGCAAACAAGGTCCAGTTACAGGGTATCAGCGCATTGTTGAAATTCAGCCGGGCGCTAAAGTTGCCACTGCTGTTTTCACAGGCTTCAACAGGCCCATTGACGCTAAACGCAGACAGGATACGCACATGGATCAGGTCTTCGCCCCCACAACCCAAATAGCAGTTTTCATATTGTACATACAGGGTGTGGTCGGCAGCAGGCGCCGGGTTAGGAAAGGAATTCCATTCCACCACCACCCGATTGGTGCCCTGTCCGTCTATGATGTTTCCACCTTGCGGCAACGTCCAGGTAAAGCCGGTACCGCCACCGAAAGGTTCGATGGTGTACACTTCCGTCGCGCCGGGGCACACGCGCACTTGTCCTTCAATTTCGGCATTGTTGGAAATGATCGGAATTTCAATCACCCCCCCGGTTGGGCAGGCGGCGCCCGAACAAGGCGCGGCGCTCAGGGTAATGGCGCCCACCGGGCCATCGTTCCATTGCACCGATATGCTGTCGGAAGTAGCCGTGCCGCCATTCAAAATGGTTCCGTTGCCGCTGACCGTCCAGGAAAATGGCGGACAGGCATTCGAAGCCGTGTAAGTGGCGGTTTCACCCGGGCAAACCGTGGAAACACAGTCGAGCGTAGGCGCCTGGGCATTCAGTACTTCGATCGTTATTTCGGTCGTATCCGAGCAAAGGCA
Organism: Saprospiraceae bacterium; assembly: GCA_033762055.1. Lineage (GTDB taxonomy): Bacteria > Bacteroidota > Bacteroidia > Chitinophagales > Saprospiraceae > M3007. The sequence goes on along the minus strand of JANRLZ010000143.1, from coordinate 6,365 downwards.
ACCGCTGCTGGCTACCAGTCGCACCGTATGAAGGCCGGGGAGGAGGTAGGTATGGGAGGGATTTACTTCGGCAGTTGTACTAAAATCATCGCTGAACCACCATTCGTAAAATTCGGCATCGCCGGTACTCAGATTTTTGAATTGAACCGTCTGCCCGATACAGATTTGCAGCGGGCTGCCGGCAATGGCTGCCGCCGGACTTGTTTCAAAGTCTGCAATCGGCTCATCCACAACTGTTACACACAATGCACTTTCTCCGACACATCCTTGCGAACCATCGGAAAAGACCGTGACACTCCCGATGCCCGGGCCGCCCCAAACGACGGTGACGGAACTGTTTGGGGAAAACGGATTATTGACCGTCCAACTTGTTGCCCCCGACACTTGCCAGTTAATCATGGAACCGGTGCCGCCGGGGCTGGGTATGTTCACAGAATAGGTAACAGTGGCCCCCGGACACACTTTTTCGCAATCGTTAAAAATGCCCGAACTGTCGAAGTTGCAGGGCGCAAGATTGCTGGAGATAATATCGAGCGGTATAAACGGAATTTGCTGTACGACGAAAGTCGCGGTGGCGGTTGTATTGGTGTTGTTGCTTCCAACCGTGACCGTGTACAGGCCCGGACAAAGTCCGAAAATGTCCTGCGTTGTGCTGCCGTTTCCCCACAAATAGTAGTAAGAGGGGGGTGGCTGGGAAGCGCCGCCGGTTACGGTAATATCAATGAATCCATCGCAGGAACAGGTGGGATAGGCGATGCCGCTGATAATCAGGGAATCCTGATTTTGGCCGGCAAGCGGCAACGACAACAGGGTGATGAAGCAAAAAATGAGGGGGTAAAATCGGCTTTTCATAAAGACACAGGCGTTTGAAGTGAGGATACTTGGAGCAGATGATTGGAGAAAATCCGCCAAGAATGCGTCGAAGATACCCGGAAGCGTTTGTATCGCTGCCCGCCCGTTTGTCCAAACTGATTGGATCGCTAAAATCCGACCCATTCAATGCACGCCCATTTCCGGATTTTTGCCCCGGATTCCTTTAAAATATTGCCAGAGATATTCCATATCGGCGGCCTCGTTGTCGGTCGGATAAAATAATTCCGGGTCAAAAAATACTTCTTTTTTCTCAAAATCGAACTGGCAAAGACAAATTGGTACGCCGGCCAGACGGGCGATGTGGTAAAAGCCCGACTTGAATTTTTCCACTTTTTTGCGGGTACCTTCCGGCGCAATCACCAGGTGGATACGCGGTTCGCGTTTGAATGCTTCTACGGTGGCAGCCACCAGATTATGGTTCTTGCTGCGATCCACCGGAATGCCGCCCAGCCAGCGGAATAAAAAACCAAAAGGTGGTTTGAACAGCGTGTGCTTCCCCATGTAATTGGCATTAAACCGGCCCGCACTGTTGGTCAAAACACCCAGCGGAAAATCCCAGGCAGAGGTGTGCGGCGCGACAGCAATGACGACATGCGACAATTCACGGGGGTATTTTCCCGTAATTTTCCATCCGATGAGCCAAAAAATAAAACGGCTGAGCCAACTGAACATATCCGGTGATTTTGTTGATTTGATCCTGCCCCGGGGCTGCCTCAATGGTTTAGGTTTAGACGGTCCCTACGCTGAAACAAGTTCGAGCAAGGCTACATTTTCAATATGGTGGGTATGTGGAAACATATCCACCGGACGAACTTTCAGCACCCGGTACTTTTCCGACAACCATTGCAAATCGCGGGCCTGGGTGGCCGGGTTGCAGCTGACGTACACGATGCGCGGCGCTGCCAGTTCGAGCAGGAAATGTACGGCTTTTTCGTGCATTCCTGCACGGGGCGGGTCGGTTATCAGCACATCGGGCCGCCCGTGTTTTTGCACAAATTCGGGGGAAAGCACCGATTTGACATCTCCTGCGTAAAAAGTGGCGTTGTTGATTTGGTTGAGACGCATATTCTCTTCGGCATCGGCAATCGCCTCCGGTATTTCCTCGATACCCACCACCGCCCGACAATGCTTCGCCAGATACAGCGCAATACTGCCGGTGCCGGTATAAAGGTCATACACATTTTCATTGCCTGTCAAACCGGCAAACTCCGCAGCAACATCGTAAAGCCGTTTGCCTTGCAGGGAATTGGTTTGAAAAAAAGATTTCGGGCCGATTTTACACTTCAAATCTCCCAATTGTTCCACAACATACCCCTTGCCGTGATAAGTACGCATCTCCAGATCGAACATCGAATCGTTCAGTTTCCGGTTGATACAATACACCAGCGTGGTCAGTTCGGGAAACTGCGCCAGAATGGCATCCAGGTAACGTTTGATGGCTTCTTCCCGTTCCTGGGCAAAACTGACCAGCAACATGCACTCGCCCGTCGTGGTGAGTCGCACCATCAGGTTGCGCAGGAATCCTTTGTGACGGCGCAGGTCGTAAAATTCCAGTCCCTGCTCGAGTGCGATGGCACGGCAGGCATTGCGCAGGGTATTGGATGGTTCGGCTTGCAGCCAGCAATGTTGAATATCAATGACTTTATCAAAGAAGCCGGCTTTGTGAAAGCCCAATCCGTAAAGCGCTTCCTCGGGCAAGGGGTTTTCCGCTGTTTGTGCGGCCATTTCGCCGTCAAACAGCCAGCGTTTATTGGAAAATCCAAACTCTAATTTGTTGCGATAGAAGGTGGTTTCCGGTGCACCGAGGATGGGCAGGAATTCACCGACTTCAATTTTACCAATGCGAAGCAGGGCGTCTTCCACCACCTGTTGTTTGTGGCGAAGCTGGGCGGTATAATCGAGATTTTGCCATTTACACCCCCCACAAATTGAAAAGTGCTGGCAAAAAGGTTCCGTCCGCTCCGGGGAAGGACGAACGATGCGCTCCACCCGTCCTTCTGCAAAACCGCCTTTTTTCTTTTGTACAAATACATCCACCACGTCGCCCGGAACAGCGCCGTCTACAAAAACGGCCATGCCTTCTGCCGTGCGCCCCACGCCTTTACCACGGTCGGCGATGCCGTGTATCGGGATATCGGGAAGGACATATTGTTTTTTTGCCATATTTTTACCGTAAACGTCGGGCAAAAGTAGGAATGCCCGGATAAAAACAGGTAACCGGTTGGAGGCTCAGGTACGGGTATCCGTCCAGCCTGTTATAAAATCAATCCAAAAGCAGTAAGGAACGATAAAATCTCAAAAATTTTTCAAAACCTTCGCCCATGGAAATTACAGTACAAGAGCTCCGCCAAAAACTCGACGCGGGCGAGTCGTTTGTTTTCATTGATGTGCGCGAACCCTGGGAATTCGAAGAATTTAACCTCGGCGCGCGTCTTTTCCCGCTCAATACCCTCGTGAACGCCATGTACGAACTCGAGGATCACAAAGAAGACGAAATTATCGTGCACTGCCGCTCCGGCGCGCGCTCGGCCATGGCGCAAGGATTGCTGCTGGCCAACGGATACAAAAATGTGCGCAACCTGAAAGGCGGCGTATTAGCCTGGCAGGAGGCTTTCGGAAATGCAAAAGTGTGAGCAACCTCCTCCGGTCTGAAACAGTTTCTGAGTAGCCGGTTGGCACTGTTGATCAGGTTTTCCCTACGCCGTGTTTGAATAAGGATCGCATGGCCAGCAGCATGCTGAGCAAGGATAACACCGCGCCCATCAAAAACGGTGCGCCGGGAAACTGTACCGACGATTCCGGGGCGGTAAAATGCGCGAACAAGTTGGTCATCAACAACGGCCCGATAATGGAAGTCAGGCTGATCAGACTGGTAAGTGCTCCTTGCAATTCTCCCTGCTCGTTGGAAGGTACTTGCCCGGAAATAATGCCCTGCAACGAAGGCCCCGCCAATCCGCCAAAAGCAAAGGGTACCATAAAGGCAAACATCATCCAGCCCTCCGATGCAAAGGCAAATAACACAAAACCCACGGCATACAAGCCCAGGCCGATAAAAACCGAATTGCGTTCGCCTAATTTCGGAATCAGCACCCGCGTCAATCCACCCTGCACGATGCCGGTCATCAAGCCTACAAAAGCCAGGGAATACCCCACCCAACGTTCGTCCCAGTCAAATTTTTTCATGGTAATGTACGTCCAGGTACTCTGGTTGGCGTGCCCTGCCACGTAAATACAAATCAAGGAAGCCACCAGACTCAGGATCACCGGGTAACGCTGCAACCGGAGCAGGGAACCCACCGGATTGGCGCGCTTCCAGTCGAAAGGCCGGCGATTTTCAGGCGCGAGCGATTCAGGCAGCACAAAGTAACCGTACAACCAGTTGAGCAATGCCAATCCTGCCGCCACAAAAAACGGGGCACGGATACCAAAATGATACGAAACCACCCCACCGATCAGCGGGCCAATGATAAAACCCATGCCAAATGCCGCGCCTACCATGCCGAAGTTTTGCGAGCGCTTTTCAATCGGACTGACGTCGGCAATGTAGGCCATGCCGGAAGTAAACGTGGCGCCGGTGATGCCGGCCAGCAAACGCCCGACAAAAAACCACCAGATATTGGGCGCCAATCCGGAAAGGATAAAATCAATACCAAAGGCAAACAAGGCTGCCAGGATGACCGGGCGCCTTCCGTAACGATCGCTCAAACCGCCGATAATTGGCGAAAAAAGAAATTGCATGCCGGCGTAGGTAAACATCAGCCAGCCGCCCCAGCGGGAAGCGGTGGAGAGATCGCCGCCGGTCATTTCTTCCAGCAATTTGGGCAAAACAGGAATGATCAGGCCAAATCCAATCACGTCAATGAGCATCGTGATGAAGATAAAGATCATGGCCGGTGTACGTGATGTTGCCATAGCGCAGCAGGTGTTTTTTAAAAAGGTTTCTCCAAAAGAAAGGGCGCGGAGCAACAGAATCAACTGTCGCTACGCGCCCTGCTGTATAATTTAGCCGTTTTTCCCGATAGCATGGTGTGATCGGGGAAAACCGGAAGTGTGCATTTAAAGTTCCACGCTTCTGAAATCCCAGTTATTCAGGAAGCCGGTGTGGAAGTTGCCATCCTGAAAATCCTTGTTGCGCATCAGTCGCTGGTGAAACGGCACGGTCGTTTTTATACCTTCGATAACAAACTCGTCGAGTGCCCGCTCCATTTTGGTAATGGCCTCGTCGCGGGTGCGGGCGCGACAGATGAGTTTGGCTATCAAGGAATCGTAATACGGCGGGATGGTGTAGCCGGCGTACACATGCGTGTCTACCCGTACGCCATGACCTTTCGAGGTGTGCAGCGAGGTGATTTTGCCCGGACTGGGTCGGAAGTCGTTGAAAGGATCTTCCGCATTGATCCGGCATTCGATGGCGTGCATTTCGGGGAAATAGTTTTTGCCTGAGATGGGCAAGCCGGCGGCGATTTTAATCTGTTCTTTAATCAGGTCAAAATCAATTACTTCCTCGGTGACGGTGTGCTCCACCTGAATCCGCGTATTCATTTCCATAAAATAGAAATTGCGGTATTTGTCTACCAGGAATTCGATGGTTCCCACGCCTTCGTAGCTGATGGCATTGCAGGCCTTGATGGCGGCTTCGCCCATTTTTTCCCGCAGTTCGGGGGTCATAAAGGGCGAGGGACTTTCTTCCACCAGTTTCTGGTGACGGCGCTGAATGGAGCAATCGCGTTCGGAAAGGTGGCAGGCTTTACCCATCTGGTCGCCGGCCACCTGAATTTCGATGTGGCGGGGTTCCTCGATGTATTTTTCCATGTAAATACCGTCGTTCGAGAACGAAGCTTTCGCTTCGCGTCGGGCGGTTTCCCACTGGTTTTCAAACTCTTCGGGTTTCCACACGATGCGCATGCCTTTACCGCCGCCGCCGGCAGTGGCTTTCAGGATAACGGGATAGCCGATTTCGGCCGCGAGTTTCAGTCCCGCTTTCACATCTTGCAACAAACCTTCGGTACCGGGTATACAGGGAACGCCGGCTTTGAGCATGGTTTCCTTGGCCGTAATTTTATCGCCCATTGCCCGAATCTGGTCGGGGGTTGGGCCAATAAATTTTACGCCATATTGTTTGCACACTTCGGCAAACGCGGCATTTTCAGAAAGAAAGCCGTAGCCGGGGTGAATGGCATCTGCGTTGGTGATTTCCACCGCTGCCATGATGCGGGGCACGTTGAGGTAACTTTCGGAGGATGGCGGCGGACCGATGCAAACGGCTTCATCGGCAAATCGCACATGAAGGCTGTCGCGATCGGCCGTGGAATAGATGGCCACGGTTTTGATGCCCATTTCCTTGCAGGTTCGAATTACGCGCAAGGCAATCTCTCCTCGGTTTGCAATGAGTATTTTTTTAAACATCGTATTCGGAAGGATACAGGATGAAAGGAGGGGGTTTGTAACTACCCGTTTCATCCAAAATTCAAGCGGGTTCGACCAGGAATAGG
>JANRLZ010000142.1:0-4981 GCA_033762055.1 Saprospiraceae bacterium | reverse complement strand
ATTACAAAGATGTGCAGGCCAACGGCACGATACAGTTTGCCGGCTTTGCCAAGGGTACTTACAACGAAAAAAACTACCCGGCTTTTAAACTTGATTTCAAAGTGGGTAACGCCGATTTCAAATATCCGAGTTTGCCGCTCGGTGTGAGCAATATCAATGTAGATGCCGCGATTGCCCTGCCTACGTCCAGGCTGAATGATCTGACCGTTAGCATACCCAAATTCAGCCTGAAAATCGGCTCCAATCCATTGGAAGGACATTTTTACCTGAAAACACCCGAATCCGACCCGACTGTAGATACCCGTATGAACGGCACCCTCAATCTGGGCGAACTTTCCAAAGCGTTTCCAATGGAAGGCGTACAGGAACTCGCCGGTATCATCAATGCCAATATGACGGTCAAAGCGGCCATGAGCCAGGTGGATCAGGGCCGGTACGACGAGGTGAATATGTCGGGCACCTTTGGGATGAGCGGAATTTCGTATCGTTCAGCCGGAACACCGGCGGTAAAAATCAATGCACTTTCCACCACCATTACCCCACAACGGCTTGATATTCAAAACTTTGATGCCAAATTGGGTAAGTCCGATCTCCGTGCCTCCGGAAGTATTGACAATGTGCTGGCTTATTTTAGTACCAATAAAACCATGCGAGGCAACTTGCGATTTACATCCGGCTATTTTGATGCCAATGAATGGATGGAGCCGGCTCCCGAAGATGGGGGCGTGGTGCCCAACGATGTTGAAGCGCCAACAGAAAGTACGGCCAATGCCGCCTTCGATCGTTGGGATTTTACCGTGGATGGCAGCATTGGACGCCTGAAATATGATGTTTATGATATCAGCAACCTGACCGCCGCAGGGCATTTTACTCCCAACAAAATGGATATTTCCAGTTTCGGTTTAAAAATCGGCGCAAGCGACCTGAGCGGAAATGGTCAAATTTTAAATGCCTGGAATTATCTGTTTGATAACCAGACGGTTAAAGGAGTAGTAAACCTGAACTCCACTTATTTTGACTTGAATCAGTTTATGACCGATGAGCCAGCTGCTACAACGACTGCCGCAGCAAAAGGGACTGCCGAAGAGGCGGCTGTCGGAGTGGTACCGGTGCCCGAAAATATGGACATGACGCTGAATGCCAATTTCAACAAAATAAAGTACACCACTTACGACCTCAATAACCTGAATGGCCAGGTGGTGGTCAAAAATCAGGTGGCGCGATTAGAAGATTGCACCGCCGAGGTGATTGGCGGGCAAATTGGCCTGACCGGCGAGTACAACACCCGTGACCTGAACAAACCGACATTTAATATGGACATGGCCTTGCAAAACATGGGATTTCGCAATGCGTTCCAAACGTTTGCAACGGTTAAAACCCTGGCGCCGGTGGCCCAATTAATTGACGGTACCTTTAATACGACCCTTTCCATGAGCGGCGCTATGGGCAAAGACATGATGCCAGATTTCAGTACTTTGTCAGCAGCCGGGTTTTTGGAAACCATTTCAGCGGTCTTCAACAACTTCAAACCCATGAACGCAATCGGCGACAAGCTGAATGTAGGATATCTGAAACAGATGGAGTTGAAAAACACCCGCAACTGGTTTGAAATCAAGGATGGAAAAGTGACCGTCAAACCATTCAACACGCAGGTACGCGATGTTGCCATGCAGATCGGCGGATCGCACGGTATCAACAGCGACATGGATTATCAGATTTTGACCAAAGTGCCGCGCAAATCGCTGGGGAGTGCGGCCAATTCCGGTCTGGACCTGATTTCAAAAGAAGCGTCAAAATTAGGCGTAAGTGTCGCGCAGGGTGAGTTTATCAATGTTCGATTCGATCTGACCGGCACGCTTTTTAATCCCAAGGTAGCCATGAAGGTGCTGGGTTCCGACGGCCAGAGCACCTTAAAAGACGAAGCAACCGGCGCTGCAACAGCCGTGGTGGACAAAGCCAAAGACTCGATTGCCAATGTGGCCAATCGCGAAATTGACAAAGCCAAACAAAAAGCGGAAGATGCCGCGCAAAAAGCGGCCGACAGTCTCAAACGGGTTGCCGAGAAAAAAGTAGAAGAAGCTGCCAACAAGGCAACTGAAAAAGCAAAGGAAAAAGTGGGCGAAAAAGCAGGCGAAGTGGTAGGTGAGCAAGGCAAAAAGACGGTGGATGAGGTAAAAGAGAAACTCAACAACTTTGACCCCTTCAAAAAGAAAAAGAAGAACAATTGAAGCCGATACCTGTTTGGAAAAAGTGGCTTTCACATCTGACGCCGCTAACCCTTGAAACCTATGCTACGGAGCAAAATCCCGAACTCAGCGTCGTGTTATCCCGTGGAAGGGTACAGTTGCTAAGTGGTGAAGCCATCTATTCGTGGGACGACTTGTACCGCAATTTTCATGTTGCATTTGATCAATTGAAAATAGGAAATCGGAAAATTGAGGATGTATTGTTGCTGGGGCTGGGCTTGGGTTCGGTACCTTTCATGCTGGAGAAAACATTTCACCAAAAATACCATTACACCGCTGTTGAGTGGGATGAAACCGTGGCAGCCCTGGCGGCCAAATACACCCTGAGCCGCCTCGAGAGTCCGGTGGAAATTGTGACAGCCGACGCCGAAATATTTATGCAGGTGACGGAGGAGAATTTTGATCTGGTGATCGCCGATATTTTTGAAGATGAAATTACGCCGCCACAGTTTGAGACCGAAGCGTTTTTGCAATTATGCGCCGAGCGGCTGCGGCCAGGCGGTTTGATGCTGTTTAATCGCCTGCATGGCGACGACCAGAGCATCCGGATCGTGACGGAGCGTTTCTTTGAACGCAATTTTAAAAACGTGTTCCCCGAAGCTTGGGCGATTGATACCGGGGGAAACTGGATCATCTGCGGAGAAAAAAACTTCACACAGACTTAACCTCCCTATGCAAACGGCTGATTTTGACCCGGTTCTACCTTTGCCCGAAATTACGAATGGTATGAAGGGAGACGCATCCGCAAAAAAAATCCTTATTGTTGACGACGAACCGGACATCCTCGAGTTCCTGCAATACAACCTGAGAAAAGAGGGTTATCAGGTTGTAACTGCCTCCGACGGCCAGCAGGCCATCTATACAGCGGAACGGGAAAAACCCCATCTCATTTTGCTCGACATTATGATGCCCGAAATGGACGGGGTGGAAGCCTGCCGCCAGCTTCGGATGCGAAAGGAATTCAATGATACCCCCATCGCTTTTTTGACCGCCCGCGACGAGGATTTTTCACAAATCGCAGCCCTGGATGTCGGTGGCGACGATTATATCACCAAGCCCATCAAGCCTCGCGTGCTGGTGAGCCGTATCAATGCGCTTTTGCGCCGCTCCGGTCGCAGCGCCGATGAAGAAACGAAATCCATCAGCCTGCACGACCTGGTGATTGACAAGGACAAGGTGCTGGTTTTTAAAAATGAAAAGCCCATTGAGTTGCCGAGAAAAGAGTTTGAGATTCTCTGGCTGCTTGCATCCAAACCGGGGCGGGTTTTTACCCGGGAAGAAATATTCGATAAAATCTGGGGCGCCGATGTCATCGTCGGCAACCGCACCATTGATGTTCATATTCGCAAATTGCGCGAACACATTGGCGAAGAATATATCAAAACGATGAAAGGTATCGGTTATAAATTTGATTTTTGAGCCAACCGGGTTGCCGAGTACCGTAATCTGAATAATTTTGACCTCGGTATTTGGCCATTATTTTTCTGTATCCAGTACTGCGCCCAAGTTTTCTTCGGATGTTCAAAAATCAAACGCCCCAGCAACTCTCTTTCCTGATCGCAGCTGTTTCGGCTGCTGCCATAGCTGTTCTTCTGCTTCTGCTCAAAGCTTCCGGCTTGTTGCGCGTTACCTGGCCTGAAGTACTCGGCTTGTTTGTTCTGGCTTTTGCGGTGGCTTTTTTAGCCAATTATTACCTGGTCCGATATTTTATTTTTCGGCGTATTAAATTGATTTACAAAATTATACACCGTCAAAAATTGCCCGCCGAATTCAAAGCCGGCAACCTCCAGATGAATCGCAATGTGCTTGGCGACGTCGAAAAGGAGGTAGGCGAATGGGCCGAAAGAACCGATCGCGAACTGGAAGAACTGGAGCGTTTGGCCACCTATCGCCGTCGTTTTATCGGCGATGTTTCGCATGAATTAAAAACCCCGATTTTCAACGTACAGGGATTTATCCATACCCTGCTCGACGGAGCATTGCAAGATCCAAAAGTTAACATGCTCTACCTGCAACGCGCTGCGCGAAATATCGAGCGGTTACAAACCATCGTAGAAGACCTGGAAACCATCAATAAACTTGAAGCGGGACAAATGGTGCTTGATTTGCAGGAATTTGACCTGCATCATCTTACGGATGAAGTCTTTGCCGATTTGGAGATGCGCGCCCGCGAAAGGAATATTCGCCTTACTTATAAAGACGGCGCCAGCCAGAATTTCCGGGTTCGTGCCGACCGCGAAAGTATTCGCCAGGTACTGATTAATCTGATACACAATTCCATTAAATACGGGGTGGAAAACGGTGTCACAAAGATCAGTTTTTACGATATGGCTTCCTTTGTGCTGGTGGAAATAAGCGACAACGGGATTGGCATCAAGCCCGAACACCTCAACCACGTATTCGATCGCTTTTACCGGGTTGACAAACACCGTTCACGTGAAGCGGGCGGCACGGGACTGGGTTTGTCCATCGTGAAACATATTGTGGAGGCGCACAAACAAACCATCAATGTGAGAAGTGGGGAGGGGCAGGGTAGTACATTCGGGTTTACGCTGGAAAAAGCCTGATTATTGCTCATCGTGTTTGAACGGATGGCGTGGCTGCCATTCTTCCACCGGTTTGAGGTAATCGAGCAGGGCCGGTACAAACTTGTTGGCCATGGAATTTTGGTGGCGTAGATAACACCATAGTTCATTGGCGACTGCTCCTACCGAACTTTTTATCTCCAGTGCAGT
>JANRLZ010000141.1:0-5298 GCA_033762055.1 Saprospiraceae bacterium | reverse complement strand
GTCTAGATTTTCCTCCATCCGCTGCAAGCGCCAAATTTAGTCCTGGACTGCGTTGGCTTTTTTCGCCGTAGCCTCCGGCTACGTCTGCAAAAGCCGCCTTGCCCAAAACTAAATTTGTACGCTTTCGCTGGATCAGGAAACGCTCTTATACTCATAAGTGGTAATACCCCTACACCTCAATCACCTTCCGTTTCAACTCAAAGTGTTTGCCTAAGTACACTTTGCGCACCATTTCATCGGCGGCGAGTTCTTCGGCAGTGCCGGCTTTGAGGATGCTGCCTTCAAACATCAGATAGGCGCGATCGGTAATACTGAGGGTTTCCTGCACATTGTGGTCGGTGATCAGAATCCCGATGTTTTTGGTTTTTAATTTGGCTACGATGTACTGAATATCTTCCACGGCAATCGGGTCAATACCGGCAAAAGGCTCGTCGAGCAGGATAAACTTGGGGTCGGTGGCCAAAGCGCGGGCAATTTCTGTGCGCCGGCGTTCGCCGCCGGAAAGGGTGTCGCCATTGCCCTTGCGCACGCGGTGCAGGTTGAATTCATCCAGCAGGGCCTCTAGTTTTTCTTCCTGCTCGGTTTTGCTCAGGCGGGTCATTTCCAGTACGGCCCGGATATTATCCTCCACCGAAAGTTTGCGGAACACGCTCGGTTCCTGCGGCAGATAACCAATGCCCTTCTGCGCGCGCCGGTACATCGGCAAATCCGTGATTTCCTCGTCGTTCAGGTACACATGGCCGTCGGTAGGCTTGATAAAACCCACCGTCATGTAAAACGAAGTGGTTTTGCCCGCTCCATTGGGTCCCAGCAGGCCGACAATTTCGCCCTGCCGCACTTCAAAGGATACATCGCGCACCACCGTGCGTTTGCCGTAATTTTTAAAAATATGTTCGGCGCGTAAGATCATGGCAATGTGTTTTATTGTCAGTTGATAATGGTTTATGAAGGTTTATCCGGTTGATATAATTGATTGTCAAATTGTTATCATCCAGCCATTTTCGTAACCACTTTGCGCCGACTATATACAAGGCGGTTCGGGTGGTTGTCTCACAGGCTATGTTTTTAGGCAGGATTGACAAGATTTACAGGATAATTACGCTAAGGAACGATCAAAAAATAACCTCACGTTTCAGCCTAATCTTTCGTCCTCCAATTTTCCATTTTTTTCGTTAAATAATTCATTATTCGCTTCAAAAAACAGTCAATTGGAAAACGAAATCTTTAGCCTGAATTCGTGACCTTATTTTTTGATCGTTCCTAAAAAAGTAAAAAAAACTGAAAATCTTGTCAATCCTGTCTAAACTACAACCTGTGAGTCAACCACCTTATGCCAGCAATCGTTTTACGATTTCAGAAATTGCGCGGCCTTCGGCTTTGCCGGCGAGTTGTTTGTTGGCCTCGCCCATCACTTTGCCCATGTCTTTGGCCGAGGTAGCGCCGGTGTCGGCGATGATTTTTTGCAGGATGGCTTCGAGTTCGGCGCCTTCGAGCATGGCAGGCAGGTATTTGCGGATGACCTCAATCTCCTCACGTTCTTTTTGCGCCAGTTCGGCCCGGCCGTTCTTTTCAAACACTTCCATGGATTCCTGCCGGGTTTTGACCAGTTTTTGCAGCATTTGCACTTCCCGGGCCTCGTCAATGGCTTGTCCCGAACCATCTGTTTTTGCCAGTTGAATGGCCGTTTTTACGGCGCGGATGCTGCGCAGCGTCACCTCGTCTTTGGCTTTCATGGCCGTCACGAGGTCTTTGTTGATTTTTTCTTCTAATGTCATATCAAAATCAGGTGCTATGGCGGAACAAACGTTTTTCACGGATCAAACGTGCCACTTCGGGTGGCACTTTTTCTTCCCAGCCGTTTTCGCCGCGTTGAATTTGTTGTAATACTTCCTTGTGGTAAATGCCAAGGACAGCCGGATTAAACCCCTGAATATCCACAATGTTGCGGTTTTCCATCAAATGATCGTACAAAAAATGAATCGCCGCCGGCATCGGCAGGTTATGTGCAGTTTGAAGTCCGGAGGGACTTTGAAGAGCGGGGTACACATAAAACCGCACGTTGCGGGGAAACACCTCGCCGAAAGCGACGAGCAGGTTGTCGGGATTGGCCTGGGTGGTTTCACGCAGAATGATCTCGAGTTTGCGGGCGCCCATGGCCAGGCCAATGCGGGGTATTTTATAATCGGAAAAATACGCGATGAGCCGCTTGTGTTGTACACAATCGGAAATCAATACGGTTTGCCCCAGGGCGCAGAGAATATCGGCCCGATCGAGAAAATCCTGCTCGTCGAGCGCGCCGTCGGCACAGAGGTTTTCGAGGGTAATCTCTGCGAGAAAAAACGTGTTGTCCGCATCCACGTCCGGCTCCTTGCGGAATTGCTCGTAAGCGCAGCGGATCATGTCCTGCTGTACGAGGGTAGGCGGGCGGTAACTGCCCCGGGCTACGAGAATGGATTTTTTGTAAAGGAATTCGCCGGCGTGCAGACTGTTGCCGTCGGGGCCAAAAATGGCGACGTCGGAGAGTTTGTTTTTTACCAGCCACAGACAAAGCAGCCGATTGTCGAGCGACCGGAAATCGGGGCCGTTCAGCCGGACCATATCAATTTTTACCCGGCCGTGCAGGTTGTCCATCAGCGAGCAAAGCAGGGTTTCCGGGTCGTTGAAAAACCGGAAACAGCCATAGATCATGTTTACGCCGAGGATACCGATGGCTTGTTGTTGCAGGCGGTTGTCCTGGTCGAGCAGGCGCACGTGCAGCACCAGATCGTTGGTTGCTTGTTCGGGGTGCAGTTGAAAACGCAGTCCGAGCCAACCATCGCCTTTGATGGTTTTTTGGTAATTGATGGCTGCTACGGTATCGGCAAATGCAAAAAAGCATTGTTCGGGGCGAACGGTGCGCAGCCTGCCTTCCATGAGCGCATATTCGTGCTGAAGCATTTTGTACAGCCTCGATTCGCACACATAACGACCTTTGCCCTGTTCTTCTGTGCCGTAGATCTCGTCGCTGACCACCTTGTCGTAGGCGCTCATGGTTTTGGCGATGGTACCGGCTGCTGCGCCGGCCTGAAAAAAATGGCGCGCCACTTCCTGTCCGGCGCCGATTTCGGCGAAAGCGCCATAGACGCTTTCGTCCAGGTTGATTTCCAGTGCTTTTTGCTCTGTTTCGAGAATTCTACGTGTCATAAACGGCGCGCAAGATACGGCAGGCGCGCGTGTTTTCGCCGGGTGAAAGACGGTGTTTTGTCGTTACTTCGGCTCCCGGCGTTGAAAAAATCACCTGCCTCGCTACCTTTGCGCGCTTTTTCCATTTTATCTTCTTTCCTATGAAGTTCGCAACCAAGGTCATTCACGCAGGCATCGAACCCGACCCCTCCAGCGGAGCGGTGATGACGCCTATTTTTCAAACCTCCACCTACGCACAGGAGGCGCCGGGTGTACACAAAGGCTACGAATACGCCCGTACCCAAAACCCGACGCGTACTGCGCTGGAAAAAAATCTGGCAGCGCTCGAAAACGGCAGCGACGCGATTTGCTTCTCTTCCGGTCTTGCCGCACAGGATGCCGTGATCAAACTGCTTTCCGCCGGCGATGAAGTGCTGGCAGTCAACGATCTCTACGGGGGCTCCTATCGGCAAATGGTGCGGGTGTGGGGACAGTGGGGACTGAAGAGTCGCTTTGTTGACATGTACGATGCCGACAACGTAGCGCGCGAAATCGGGCCGGCAACCAAACTGATCTGGATCGAAACGCCCACCAACCCGATGCTCAATATTGTGGACATCGCCGCCGTGTGCGCCATCGCCCGGCAACACGGAATTTTGACCTGTGTGGACAACACCTTCGCTTCCCCTTACCTGCAAAATCCGCTCGATCTGGGCGCTGATATCGTGTTGCATTCCGCTACCAAATACATTGGCGGGCACTCCGACGTGGTACATGGCTGTCTGATTGTCAACAACGGCGACCTGGCGCAACGCCTGCGATTCCTGCAAAATGCCTGTGGCGCCGTGCCGGGTCCGCAGGATTGTTTCCTTATCCTGCGCGGCATCAAAACCCTGCATTTGCGCGTACAGCGCGCATGTGAAAATGCAGCCGTGATCGCACAGTATCTGGCTTCGCATCCCAAAGTGGAGAAAGTGTACTGGCCCGGTTTCAGCCGGCATTCCGGTCACGAAATTGCCAAACGGCAAATGCGGATGTTCGGTGCGATGGTGTCTTTCGATTTAAAAAACAGCACGGTGGAAAATGCCGAAAAAGTGCTGAGCGGTACCGAATTGTTTACCCTGGCCGAATCGCTGGGTGGCGTCGAATCGCTGATCGGCCACCCGGCGAGTATGACCCATGCCAGCATTCCGCGGGAAGAACGGCTCAAAGTGGGGTTGACCGACTCGCTCATTCGCCTCAGTATCGGGGTGGAAGACGCCGATGATTTGATAGACGATCTGGATACTGCCCTGGGCAAAGCCTCCTGACGCCGCGCCGACATGCATGTTCTGCTCATTTTTATTCGCAATCCGATATACGGGAAGGTCAAAACCCGCCTGGCCCGTACGCTTGGCGACGATGAGGCGCTGCGTATTTACCGGATTTTGCTGGAAAAAACACGGGCTGCGGCGCAGGCTTGTCACAGTGTGCGCTGGTTGTTTTACAGCGATTTTGTTGATGAAACAGATGAGTGGCCGACTGAATTGTTTGAAAAAAAAATACAACACCCCGGCGATCTGGGCGAGCGAATGCAGCATGCTTTTGAAACGGCATTTGCAGCCGGCGCGAAAAAAGCAATTATCATTGGCAGCGATTGTCCGGAACTGAGCGGCGCCCTGCTCAATCAGGCATTTGAAACCCTCGATCACGCCGATTTTGTCATCGGCCCTGTGCCAGATGGCGGCTACTATTTGCTGGGCATGAAAACCCACGCCCCCGCTGTATTCGAAAACATCGAATGGAGCACGGAAACGGTACGCGAAAAAACGCTTGAAAAAATCGCTGTTCTCCAAAAAAACTGTACCCTGCTTCCTCTTCTGGCAGACATAGACACAGAAAAGGACTTTTTAGGGATGAAGGATGAAGGATGAGGGATGAAGGAGTTGGCCTTTTTCGGGATATTTATTTGGAGTGAAAAGGACTTTTTAGGGATGAAGGATGAAGGATGAGGGATGAAGGAGTTGGCCTTTTTCGGGATATGTATTTGGAGTTAAAAGGACTTTTTAGGGATGAAGGATGAAGGATGAGGGATGAAGGAGTTGGCCTTTTTCGGGATATTTATTTGGAGTGAAAAGGACTTTTTAGGGATGAAGG
>JANRLZ010000140.1:0-4820 GCA_033762055.1 Saprospiraceae bacterium | reverse complement strand
GGCTGCGTCGCAGGCGCCATTGGTGTGGTGTTTGTTCGAGCAGGAATTGCATGGAGAGCGCATTGGAACCGTGCCACTGGCGGCGATGGTGTCCGCCGGTGAAATTTCTTCTTTTTTCGCTCGGGAAATCAAAAACGAATTTTCCGCCGGGACGAAGTACCCGATGTATTTCCTGCCAGACTTGCCGGGTAGTGGCACGGTCAAGGTGCATAAAAAAATGCAGGGAAAAAACGGCGTCGAATGAAGCGTCGGGAAAGGGCAAGCAGGTGGCATCGCCCTGTATCAGATTTTTGCCGGGGTGCTTCTTTTTTGCTTCCTCCAGCATACCGGGGCTGGCATCGCAGCCCGTGGCGGCAAACTCCAGCATACGGCCGGTTCCGCAAGCCAGATCCAGTGCCTGCGCCGGGTTGACTCCATTTAAATACCTCGTGAGCGCACGATGCTCCTGCCGGTGCAGGAAACGGCCATAACTGTTTCCAAAGCGCGATGCATCGTAGGCAGGCGCCAGTTCGTTGTAATAACTGTGAATGTCTTGCATAACTGTTGCTCAGGCAACCTGCCCGCCACAACTTGATCCGGCGCCGGCCGTGCAGCCATAGCAATGCTGGTTGAGCACAATGTCGCGATTTTCCAGGGCTTCAAGATCAAAATCATTGATATGCGTGTGTTTACCCGCTACTTTCAGCCCAAGCATCTGGTTGAAATCACAGTCGTACAGGTAGCCATCCCAACCTACTGAAATGGTATTGCGGCACATTACGCCGGCGACAGCCGAAGGGTTAAATGCGTCGAGCAGGGTTTGCATATAGGATTCATATTGACCTGTTTCAAGCATAAAATCGAGAAAACGACTGATGGGCATGTTGGTGATGGCGTACAGGGAATTAAAATCAATATTAAACTTTCGTTTCAATTGTCGTTTGAATTCGGCTTCGAGCGAAACCTGGTTGCCCGGGAGAAAGGTTCCGGTTGGATTGTACACCAGATTGAGTTTCAAGCCGGATCCTTCCTTGCCATACCCCACTTCATTCAGCATTTGCATGGCCTTGATCGAGTCTTCAAAAACACCGTCGCCACGTTGGGCATCGGTGCGCAGGGCCGAATAGTGCGGGAGGGACGACACGACTTCAACCTTGTTTTGGGCAAAAAAATCGGGGAGGTCGTGGTACTTTTTGTTCGACACCACAATCGTCAGGTTGCAGCGATCCATTACATGTTTTCCCAACTTGCGACATTCTTCTACAAACCAGCGAAAGTGCGGGTTCATTTCCGGCGCACCGCCGGTAATGTCAACGGTTGGAATATCGTATCGCGCCAGAATTTCGAGGCATTTTTCCAGCGTTTCGCGCGCCATATTTTCCTCCTTTTTATCCGGCCCGGCATCCACATGACAATGCGCGCAGGTCTGATTGCACAGTTTACCAATGTTGATCTGAAAAATCTCGACGCGGGAGGGTTTTAGTCGTCCGTCATGAAAACCGGCCTCTCTGATTTTTTCAGAAAAAACCGGGAAGGTGCGTTGCGTCAAAGCCCTGCCGTTCAACACGTTCAGTTGATAAAAAGTATCAGACAATGCGCTGCCGCGCGATGAAAGCGATTTTGTTTTTTGATGTATACTCACGTTGTTCCAGTGCGGATAAGTATGGAAAAAAGGGTCTGCGGCGCGCATGGTTTAATATTTGCTTCGCAGACCCGGTATGTTCGTTACATGGTCATGCCTTTGGCGTGGTTCATCATCTGGGTGGAATAAACCAGGCTTGAACCGCCGCGGATCGCCGCAGCGACGTGGACGGCTTCCATCATTTGCTCTTCATCGGCGCCTTTTTCAAGGCAGGTCGTTGTGTAGGCATCTATGCAATAAGGACACTGCACCGCGTGCGCTACCCCGAGCGCAATCAGGGCTTTTTCGCGTTCGGTGAGCGCGCCTTCCTTGAAAACTTCGCCATACCAGGCGAAAAATTTATCGGCCATGGTCTTTTGCCACTCGCCGATGTTGCCAAATTTTTTCAGGTCTTCAGGGTCAAAATAATGCTTTGCGGACATGGTGATAACGTTTTGAATAAACAGGTTGGAGCGTTTGTCTGAAATCTGTTTACGAGTAAAAGCGTCGTCTGGATTTCAGGCGGGCAAATAACTTTTATTTTTAGGGAACGGAGCAATCTTTCTCAGGTAACGCCCGGCAATATGTTTATTAGCCGACATTTCTTCGATGGCTTCCGCTACCTTTGCACACGCTGTTATCTCAACCATTTTTCTGTAAAGTGGTTTGGTGGAAATAAATTTTACACATGAAAAACAAGGGACTTTGGCTGCTTTTGGGCTACTTGCTGTTCATTTTTGGTTTCACTGCGATTGCAATGGAATTGGTAGGAACCCACTGGGCCTTTCTGGCCTGGCTGGAAATGGGGGGACGACTCCTGGCCTTTATCCTGAAAATTCTGATGGTACTGGGGGGGATTTTGCTGATTGTATTTGCCCGTACCGACTGGGCGCGTGAAATTCGCGAGAGCAGCGAGCCGGATGAAAAAAACTGAACACGCCGTGGTCTTGCTAAAAATATGCGGACTTTTCCTGGCGATCGCGCTGTCTATTTTCACCAGTCGGGCGCAAGGCATGGTATCCGATACGATATATGCGATTGGGCATACTGATACCCCACCGGGAATGCCGGGTGGTGAACAGCGTTTTTTTCAAATATTGGCAAAAAACTACAGGCTGCCGGATGGAATTACCACCGACAGCCTGTATGGTTCTGAAATGATCGTATCGTTTATGGTTGATTCGAGCGGCACGACCTCGCATTTTCAGGTAGAAAAAGATATTTGCCCGGGTTGTGGCGCAGCATTGGTGAAATGCTTGCAGGCCATGCCGCCCTGGTTTCCAGCCCGAAAAGGCGGCATTCCTGTTAAAACGCGATTTATACTTCCATTTCGGGTTCGGGTGGAGTGATGTGCGTTTATTTTTCGACAAAAACAAAGCCTTTCGACTTGGCCTGTTCAACCACGGTTTGTATCAATACATTGTCGAGTGTTTCCTCTCCGGCGCCCTGTTTTTTTGTTTCTTCGGCAATATAGGCCGCCATCTTTTTTTCCAGTTCGGTCAATTCCTTGCGGATGACTTCGCGCTCGGCGCTTAGTTTTTCAATTTCTTTTTTGATTTCTTCTTTGCTTTTTCCTTTGAACTCGGCAGGTATTTCTTCGGCTTGCAGTTTCTCTACAAATTTTTCGTCGGCCTTGGCGGCGTCAACCACATCCCAATCCTCGTTTTTGTATGTGGATTTTGATTTGGCTGCAGCCCGTTGCGCAACATTGGATGCGCCATAGGATGCGGCATTTTTATCCTGCATTACCTGGCGTTCCTTTTTCATTTCGCCTTCGTGACCGTAGCCGATGTAAGTACGGTTGAGCCGTTCGTTGCATTCAATGATACGGGCATCGTATGGGGTATTGATGTGTACCACCTTTTTATCGGTATCAATAATCAAGTATTTGCCCTTGCCCAAATCGGCGCCGGTTTTCCATTCTCCATTTACACCGGTGGCGTAGTCGCCGCAGTGGATGGTATTGATAATGATGCCCTTATCTTTGGCCAAGCCGCAGCTGTTGCGGAAATCCACCGGCCCCTGATGAAAGGGTTCATTGCCGGCGATGACGATGATACGCAGATCATCGGGCGTGGTTGACCAGGGTAATTCGCTAACGGAGGTTTTTATTACCCAGCCACAGTATTCTTCTCCGCCATTGGTTTTCAGATTGAACAGTTTTTCCGACAATCCGTCGAGATCGGTGCTGAGTGGGTGTATCAGGCGAATATGACCAACGGCAGCGTCGAGTCCGTCGTTTCCATATTCGTACAGGGCGATTTCGAGCGTAATACCTTCGTTTTGGCGTTGCGCATCGGCGAGTCGGTTGACCATTTTCCAGAGTTGGGCTTTGGCCTGGTCAATGAGACCATCCATGCTGTTGCTGGTGTCCAGTAAAAGTGCTACCTGAATTTTTGATTTACCAACAGCAAGCGGCTGTGAGGCAAACCGGGTATTGCCGACGGCTGCGGCGTGTTGGTCGGGTGAAGACTGACAGGTAAATGCGCTGTGGAGACAAAAAAGAAGGGCTGTTAAAATCATTTTAGACATGGCAATCAGGTTTGGTGATAAAATACATGATGCCATCCGGGATGATTTTGGCGCGCGGTTTTACATACAATGCTTGGCAAAAAACATGAGTCATCCCGAATTTTGAGCGACATAACTGTCGAAGAGATGTTCGAGAGCGATTCTAAATCTGTAGACATGAGTCATCCCGAATTTTGGGGTGGCTCATGTTTCTAAAAATGAGTTGTTTCGAATTATGGAATAAAACCGCTCAATTACTCCGGTTTTGAGAAGGCCGGGTTGGTTAAAAATTCCGGTTCGGAAAGGGTTTTGAGGAATTTAATGATGTCCGACATGTCTTTCGGGCTCATTCGTCCGCGCACCAGGTTGTACATGGCCGGGTCGGCATGGGGGCCGAGATGAAACCCGGTGTTGTAGAACTCCAGGACTTCTTCGAGCGTTGCAAAACGTCCGTCGTGCATATATGGAGCCGTATATTCCACATTGCGCATAGAGGAGGTTTTGAATGCGCCGATATCCACCGGCAAACCGGTCACGGCATAATTGCCTACGTCGGCGGGAATGCTGTCGAGGCCGTTGTTTCGAAAGATAAAATCGCTGAAAATGGCGCCAAAGGAGTGGCATTGCGCACAGCCGCCACCGGCATCATCGAGGAAGAGTTGCATCCCTTTTTGTTCGTCTTTGCTCAGGGTATCCAGGCCCAGCGCCC
>JANRLZ010000139.1:0-13781 GCA_033762055.1 Saprospiraceae bacterium | reverse complement strand
GAAGAAACACCGGCTGCCGGCGACGAGTTTGAAAGTTTCAAAAAAGAACCTGCTGCAGCACCTGCCGCCGAGCAACCGGAAATCAAATATCAGATGTAAAAGAAGCGCCCGTTTAGCACCTGTTTGAGGTTCCTTCATTGGATTTTGAAGGAACCTCAAACGGGCTTTCCCTAGTGCGCAGATAAATACGGCTTTACCCGGTCCAACCAGGCTTTATCTGTAAACGCCCGTATGTTGTCCAGATCATGCACCGATGTGTAGGCTCCGTGATGCTGACGATAAGCGACCATCATTTCAGCCTGGCGTTTGCTGATATAAGGGTGGGCGTCGAGTTCGTCGAGCGTAACGGTGTTCAGGTTGAGTGTGCGCAACGGCGTATCACCTTTCACCAGCCAGGGGCGCATCTGCCGGAATACGCTGTCGGGCAGTCCGTACATTTCCCCGATCTGTTCGACCGAAAGAAATCCACCGAGTTTTTCGCGGAAGGCGACCAGTTGTTGCGCGCGTTTTTCGCCGATCCCCGGCAAGCTCATCCAGGTGTTGGCATCTGCACGATTGATATCTACGGGGTTGGAAGGCGGCTGTTTTTGTGGGAGCAGCGTTGATTTCGGGGCGGTTTCCGGAGGAGTAAAAACAGCATGCCCTGCAATTCGTGCATAGTCTTCAGCGCTAAGGGTATAGATTTTTTCCAGGTCTTCTTTTTGGCGAAAGTGCCCCCCTTTGATCCGGTAATTCAATATGCTTTTCACGGTACGCGAAGGCAACCCCAAGCGAAATAAATCAGTTTCCGAGATGGTATTCGGATTAAAGGCAAACAAGTCGGCGCCCCGCTTGTCTTCGGTATTTTCGATCGGCCCGGGTGTTGCTGCTTCTTGCAACCGGATGTAAGGAAGGAGGCGTTCGTAGTCGCCAGGCATAAGGCGCCAGATTTTTTTGAAATCTTCCGGCGTACGGAATTTTCCGCCTTTTTCGCGGTAGTTTATTATTGTTTTGGCTACATTTTCCGACAAACCAAGTCGTACAAAATCTTCGCGCGATGCTGTATTCGGATTGAAAAAAAACAAGCCGGCGCGTTCGCCGACAGGGGTGGGGGCCGGCTCTATCCGTTTTATTTCCTCCATAAACGCCGAAAAATCGGTGTGTTGAGGCGGGTGAAACCTTTGGGTAACCAGCGGGGCGGCAAACAGGATTATTGCCATCAACATCATTGCCAGCGTACCGTAGCGTTCTGCACGGGTAAAGCGAAGCGAATTCAGAAATTGTGTTTTCATTTTTTATCGTAGCGTAATGGTTCCGTTTTAGCATGTACAGATTTTCCTGATACAGCGAAAAAGGCCCATGCAGCCCAAAACTAAATTTGGCGCTTGCTGCGGATGGGGGGTATACATGCTCGTAGAAAGGTCGTTCGTTTCAAAGTCGCCTTACCCAGGCGCCCATGCTTCGGACATCATGAAAGCGCCAGCCCCGCTTTTCACAATCTCTTCGCCAATATTCGGTTTGCCGTAAACTGTTCGAGGCATCGAATACAACGATCCTGAAAGGAAAACGGGCATGGCACTCGTTAATGCTGACTTTCGGATTTTTTGATAAGACCAGCACATCAACGGCGACCGCTTCGCGAGGTGCATCGTGCAGCCACCGGGAATGGTCAATGAACACCATTTTTTCCGTAAAAAATTGTACAAACGGCCAGGAAATCAGGAGGTTTCGATCGGAGTATACCAAAGTGTCGCTGAGATAACAATGGGTTTTTACACGCATACCCGACGCGGTACGATTGCCTTCAGCGGCAAAAATCTCCTGCTTTTTGCTCAACGTGTCTGACAGGGAAAACACTCGATCGCCATCCATAAAATCAACCAACCTTGCCTTGTTAACATTGTACACGACAATTGTTTGCTGCTTTTGTTTGCCGGTAACGCTATACGTTCGGTAAGCGCCCAACAAACACATCATTCCCGCAAACGCGGCCAGCCATCTGCCGCGACGTGTAAGAAAAGCAGCGCCCAACGCAACCAGGCAAAAGTAAAGAGCAAAAACTACCCAGCCTGCTGTCCAAATATGCCGCAATACGCCCCCGGGAATCTGCTGAATCAAAAAAATAACCTGATTGGTCCATCGAATCATCTGGTACAATGCTACTCCGAGCCATTCTGTTAGCAAGTCGGAAACAAGACTGAGTAGTACCAGCAAGGCGCCGCCCCATAAAAAGACAGCCCCGACAAAAACGACTACCCATCCCGCCAGCCAGAAAAAAACGGGAAACTGCTGGAAATAATACAAGGTCAGCGGCAATGTGCCCAATTGGGCCGCTATGCCAACCAGCAGCACTTTTAACATTTCATCTGCCCAGCGTGGCAGGGGGGGAAACATTTTGTAAAACCGGGGATAAAAAAAGACCATGCCTGCAACGGCGGCATAAGAGAGTTGAAAGCCGATATTGAACAACAAATACGGGTTGTATAACAGCAGGATAAACGCAGAGGCCGGTAATACATTCCAGGCCGAAGTTTCCCGCCGGCTTGCTTTGCCCATCATGTACATCGTAAACATCACTGAAGCGCGTAATACCGAGGCCGTGGCTCCTGTCAAAAAGGTAAACGCCCAAATAACCCCAAGAACGAGCGCCGTTTCGAGCCATTTGCCCTGTCGGCCGCGCAAACGCAACTTCCCTACAAAAAACATCAAACCCACATACAACATCCCGATATGCGTGCCGGATACCGCCAGCGCATGCATGGAACCGGTTTCAGCGTAAGCAGCCCGCAACTCGTCGGACAACTCATCGGTGTATCCGACCAGTAATGCCCCGGCAACGGCATATTCATCGGTGGTCGGGAAATGTTGTTGCAACAACTGCAACAAACGCGTTCGATTCGAATACGCCTGTCGCCACAAAGCCGAACCATTACCCGACGAGAGCCGGATAATCGAATCGGGTTTTACAAATGCCTGAAAATGAATGTTTTGAAAACGGAGATATGCCCGGTAATCGAAGGCGTGCGGGTTTTTGGGCGGCTCGGTCGGCTGTGCCGTCGTTCGCACCGCAAGGCGGTCGCCGTAGCGCAGGCTATCGGAAAAAGCATGGATATCGAGAAAAAGCAGCAGGGTTCCGCATGCTGTCTGCATAGAATCGGGCGAAGGCCCCAGGGCCTCCACGCGCAGGGGCACCTTCATTTTGGCGCCTTTGGAAGGCGCGTCGCATACCATCCCGATGATGTAATGGCTGTCGGGAAGAAATGATGAAAAATGAGCAGGCCTGCGGAGTTCATTGTGTTCGACCCCTTGAAAATAGCCGAAGGCCAACAACAGAACCGGCAAATACGCGCCATAAACCCAGCGATGGCGGTAAGGGAATTTTTGAACTGCGAGCCAGGCGGCCAGTACGGCGCCCGCGAGCAGGATTTCAGGTAAAAAAGGCAGCGACCGATCAAAGTGGCCGGCGAGCGATATCCCGAAGGCAAAAGGGATCAGCAGACGCAGGCATGGGACAGCGTGCAGATTCATTTGGTGTGCAGTGAAAAAGTATGAAGCGTTGCATAACGCAACGGACCCGGGGCAAGCCGTTGCGATACTACAAATATACGTTTTTCACAGGAAAGTCAAGCAGGTGGCGGAAAATTTTTGTCTGATCAAGATTGCTTTCCTTTGCGCGGCGCCAGGGGCTTTTGACCCGCTGCCGCTTTGTTTTGTTATTGGTACTGAAATGCCCCATCGGTCCCTGCTGTTACGAAGCGGATTCGGTTTTTGCTCAATCACCCTGATGCAAACCTTTGCCGGGTGACCATCCTGGCGGAATAGCCCTTGCACGGCGGGAAAAGAAAAGCGGTGGCATGCCATAGCACACCACCGCTTCGGTTATCACAGTCTGTCTGTCTTAACTTTTCACTTCTTCAAACTCGACATCCTGGGCTTCGTTGCCGCCGCCGCTGTTGCCGCCCGTGGGGCCGCCTGTTTGCGAGCCGTAGGGGTTTTCTGCGGTTTGGCCGCCTGCCGCCTGCTGGGCGGCATAGATGTCCTGACTGGCGGCATTCCAGGCTTCCGTAAGGGCGGCCTGTGCCGAGTCGAGCCGGTCTATGTCTTGCGCCTTGTGGGCTTCGCGCAGGTCGTTGAGCGCTTTTTCGATGTTCTCCTTGTGATTGGCCGGCACCTTGTCGCCAAATTCGCGGAGTTGTTTTTCCGTCTGGAACACCAGCGAGTCGGCTGCGTTGAGTTTTTCGGCGCGTTCGCGGGTCAGACGGTCGGTTTCTGCGTTGGCCTGTGCCTCTGCCTTCATGCGGGCGATTTCGTCTTTGCTCAGTCCCGTGCTGGCTTCAATCCGGATGTTTTGTTGTTTGCCGGTTCCTTTATCCACTGCCGTCACGCTCAGGATACCGTTGGCATCCATGTCGAAAGTTACTTCAATTTGTGGTACGCCGCGCGGCGCCGGCGGAATACCGTCGAGGATGAAACGCCCTACCGAGCGGTTGTCGCGCGCCATGGGGCGTTCGCCTTGCAGGATGTGGATTTCCACCTGTGGCTGGTTGTCGGAAGCCGTGGAGTAGGTTTTCGACTTTTTGGTCGGCACCGTCGTGTTGGCTTCGATGACCACGTCGTAGATATTCCCCATTGTTTCGATACCCATCGAGAGCGGGGTGACATCGAGCAGCAGGACGTCGCTGACAGCGCCGCTCAATACGCCGCCCTGTACTGCAGCGCCGATGGCAACCACTTCGTCGGGATTCACCGAACGGTTGGGTTTTTTGCCAAAGAATTTTTCCACTTCTTCCTGGATACGCGGGATACGCGTCGAACCGCCCACGAGGATAACTTCATCTATTTCATTCGGACGAAGTCCGGCATCCTGCAGGGCTTTGCGACAGGGCTCAAGCGTGCGTTGTACGAGCGAATCGGTCATTTGCTCGAATTTGGCGCGACTGAGTTTCATCACCAGGTGTTTGGGCACCCCGTCAACTGCCGTGATGTAGGGCAGGTTGATTTCGGTTTCCATGCCGCTGGAGAGTTCGATTTTGGCTTTTTCAGCGGCTTCCTTCAGGCGCTGCAGGGCCATCGGGTCTTTACGGAGATCAATGTTTTCCTGGCGTTTGAATTCGTCGGCCAGCCATTCGATGATGGTTTGGTCGAAGTCGTCGCCGCCGAGGTGGGTGTCGCCGTTGGTAGATTTTACTTCAAACACACCGCCGCCAAGTTCGAGCACCGAAATGTCGAATGTGCCGCCGCCGAGGTCGTACACCGCGATTTTCATGTCTTTATCGCGTTTGTCGAGGCCGTAGGCCAGTGCGGCTGCCGTTGGTTCGTTCACGATACGTTTTACATCAAGACCTGCGATGGCGCCGGCTTCTTTTGTCGCCTGGCGCTGTGAGTCGTTGAAGTAAGCCGGTACGGTGATAACGGCTTCCGTAACGGTTTCGCCGAGGTAGTCTTCGGCTACTTTTTTCATTTTTTGCAGGGTCATGGCGCTGATTTCCTGCGGGGTGTAGAGGCGGCCGTCAATGTCTACCCGTACCGTGTCGTTTTCGCCTTTTACGACTTTATACGGTACGCGTCCGATTTCGGAAGAGGATTCGCTGTGGCGCATCCCCATAAAACGTTTGATGGAAGCGACGGTGCGCCGGGGGTTGGTGATGGCCTGGCGTTTGGCGGGGGCGCCGATCTTGCGCTCGCCATTGTCCAGAAAGCCTACCACAGAAGGGGTTGTGCGGGCGCCTTCATCGTTGGCGATTACGATAGGTTCGTTGCCAACCATGACAGCGACGCAGGAGTTGGTAGTACCAAGGTCAATGCCGATTATTTTTCCCATGTTCTGGTTGAATTCGTTGAAATGTTACAGTAATTGGATTGGAGTAGCCGGGAACTAAATCGCCGGTTCGACGGAGGGTATCAATCGTTGTGCCATGCCTGTAAATCTGACGGATTGGCAGAATGAGCGACGTTTAACAAAAAAATATGTCAGGAAATGCCGTATACAACTGGCAAATTTGCAGTAAGACGTGCTCACCAGGCGTTCAGCAGTTCGGGCTGTTCGCGGTAAATATCCCGTATGGCAGCTACCAGCCAGTCGCCGCCGAAGGTGATGGTGTAGTGGTGAGAAAAATAGATCACCCAATCGAGCCCGGCGTCGAACACCATGCCTTCGTGTGCACCCAGAAAAATTTCTTCCACCCCGATCTCGAAAAGCCCGGTTTCACAATCGAGCAGATAGAGGGGCGCTTTTAATTTGGGGGCGAGCAGTTGGGCCACGACCTGTTTTTTTTCTTCCGACATACCGTTCAGGAATACCACTTCGGATGGCGCCGCATCGGTGAGCGGGTTCCAAAAATTGGAGTCAAAATGCCATTTTTCCTTTAATTCATGGCGCAAACGGGCTGCCTCGGGGCCAATGATTCGTTTATGCCGATTACTATCCGGTACAAATTCCGCCTGCAAAGGGTCGGCAGGGAACAGCACCGGAAGTTCATGGGCAATGGTTCGGGCCGATTTTTCCACCACCCGAAAAAGCGAACGCAAATATTCGGGTACATTCGGATCAATCGGGATGTGCACCTGTTTTTCGCGATGGGCAATGTGAATGTCGAGCAGGAACTTGACCGGCGCGGCAGCGGCAATTTTTTCTACGGCTTCCTGGGCCAGGTCGGTGTTGAATACCGTATAATAATGTAAGTAGTTGCCCGAAAAACGCTCATTACCACGCGGAATACCGTTGCAGGTTTCGTCGAGTGCCTGCTGAATGGGGTCGAGATAGCCGGAGGTCCAGTCGTCGTACCAGGGCGCGCCGGCGGGGTAGCCCGTCCAGCGGCGCATTTGGAAGTGGAGGGTCATTACCTGCAGGCTGTGTGGATGCGGTTTGCCGTAGCCGCGTTCGATCCATTTTTCACCCTCCTGGCGCAGCGCTGCTGCCCGATCAATATTGGAAGGAATGCCGGTGATTTCGGAGTTGTCGGGCTTTTGTCCACAGCAGCCGGTTTCGATCCCGATTCCCATGTCCTGACGCTCCGTAAGGCGTACATAGTGCCAACGGTTGCCGATCAGTTTGTAAAGGATGATACGCTGCATGTAATGGATTAGCTGTTTATTGAAGTTCGATGAATCTTAATGAAAAGTTCGTGCCACAAACGGCTGGCCAGGTATTTTTTGAAAAGTTTTTTCAAAAAAAATGGCGGAATTTGTGACGAAAAGGGGGTAAAAAGGTCAAAAAACGGCATTTTTAAACAGACTGCGGGATTTTTTTTAAGCCCCCCCTTGCGAAAAGGCTTAAAACTACCTTAATTTTGTGGCAGAATTCAACAGCGTATAATCCGACATGAACATTCGCAGGCGGTATTTTTTAGTCCAGACCGTCTCTCTTTTTTTTCAATCCTTTCCTGTGTAATCTTGGTTTCAATTGCTTTTTGCCCATAATGTCTGGATGAAAACAATGCTTTTGACACCCGGATTCTGTAACAAAAATTTGCGAATGAACGACTTGCACACGAATCTCACATTTCCTTCCGACCCCCAAAATGTTTCCAAAGTCGAACCTTTCGTACATGACGTAGCCACACGCTACAATCTTTCTCCCGACACGCATGGTAATATTCTGGTAAGTCTTACCGAAGCCGTAACCAATGCCGTACTACATGGCAACGGGGGCGATTGCCGCAAAAGTGTGTCCATTTCTCTCAGCCATAAACAAAATGCGCTCGCTATTCGTGTAACCGATGAAGGTCAGGGCTTCGATCCCAATCAGGTACCCGACCCGACTTGCGAAGATCGCATCGAATGTTGTGGCGGTCGCGGTCTCTACCTGATGCGTCATCTCAGCGACGAATGTCGCTTCGAACGCGGTGGCCGTACGGTAGAAATGCGTTTCAAGATCTGAGAAGTTGTTTGAGTTAATTTCACTGGCTTGTTCAGGCATCTTTCTGACCCACGCTACGGTTATTTTTTTAGCAATAAAAACCCGTTATTCCCTCAAAAATAAACCTTGATTGGCTCAAAAATCTGCGCTGACCAACCGCAGCAAATTAACTCAAACAACTTCTGATTTTTTAGGCTTTTTTGAAAGGGGTTTTGGCAGCATCGCCAAAACCCCTTTCGCGTTTTGTCTCCGACCTTATCCGGGTGAACCCGTGCTATCCGGTGATTGTTATATGCTGAAAATTACGCCTGCTTTCTCCGCCATTGCGTGGTCAAATACACCCAGGCCAATACGCTGGTCAGTGCCGCAAAATAAAACACGGCCGACAAATGCCCTGAAAACCAACCGCCGATCAATGCGCCGCTTCCAATGGCGATTTCCAGTGAAATATACATAGTTGCAAGTGCGCGCCCTTTTCTCGCAGGATCGCCCAAATCCACTGCCCAGGCATTGATAGCAGGAGAAAAGACGCCGTTCCCGAATCCGAAAATCGCTGATGCCAGATACAACATGCCCGGCGTACGGGTTGTAGCAAAAACCAGCATAGCGGCCGCAATCAGCAAGGCCGAAGCTTTCAACACAGGTACGCGCCCCAACTCGTCGGAAATTTTGCCGGCAAACAAACGAGCCGGCAAACTCGCCAGCGTAAATATGGCGAAAAAAGTACCCCGGTTCTCGACGCCAACCGCATCGCTCAAGTCCGGCACCAACGTAAGAATAACGCCATAACTGATATAGCAACCAATCATTACCACCGCCGAAGGCAGTGCCAGGGGGTCGAAAACATCGTGACGCCCTACCTTCAGCAACGACCAGCGAAAAGGCTGGCGTACCGGAAGGGTTTCAGATAAATTGGCTAAAATAATGACTGACAACACCGCCATGAACGCCGAAGCGTAAAACATGGCATTGATATCAATCGCTACAACCAGCCAACTACCAATCATCGGCGAAGCGCTGGCGCCCAGACTCAGGCAAATGCCCAGCGTACCCATGGCTTCACCGCGGCGTTCGGTCGGCACAATGTCGGCCACATAAGCAGATGTACCGGTAGGCTTGAACCCGGTGGAAAATCCGTGAAAAAAACGAAGCGCCAGAAACCCGCCCACAAAAGCCAGTTGCGGATACAACAAACTGCAAACCACACAAGCAAAGGTGCCGACATACATCACCGGCAAACGCCCCGCCGTATCGGCCAATTTGCCGCTGAAAGGCCGGGAGATGCCCGCTGTAATGGTAAACAGGGCGATGATCCAGCCCTTGTATTCCGCCCCGCCCATCGAACTCAAATACGACGGTAATTCCGGAATCATCATGTTGAAACTACCGGCAAACAACGCGTGCGATAAACAAAGCAGTAAAAAAGGTCGGGTGTAAAGTTCGCGTTGCGAGGCAGTGTCGGCCATGCTGATGAAGGATAAAGAAGCGCAAAGGTAGGCAGTTGACGGGATGGAAGGATGCTTCAGGGCTTGGCCACGGCTCCCTTGCTGTACTTCCCCGCCCAGTCGAACATTTCCGCCAAAACGTGCAGCACACTTTCCCGGGCACGATAACCGTGGCTTTCGTGGGGCAAAAGCACATAACGCGCCGTACCGCCGTTGCCTTTGATGGCCTGGAACAAACGCTCCGACTGAATGGTATAAGTGCCTGGATTGTTGTCGGCTTCGCCGTGAATAATGAGCAGGGGTTCCTTGATTTTGTCGGCATGTGTAAACGGCGACACATTCATATATATGTCTTTCGCCTCCCAGAATGACCGACGTTCGCTTTGAAACCCGAAGGGCGTGAGCGTGCGGTTGTAGGCGCCCGAACGGGCTATTCCGTAGGCGTAGTCGTCGCTGTGCGCCAGCAAGTTGGCTGTCATAAACGCGCCGTATGAGTGGCCGCCCACGCCCACTTTGGCGCGGTCAATAATGCCCAGCGAATCGAGGTAGTCAATGGCGGCGCGGCCCGAAGTGGTGGCTTGTTCCACAAAAGTGTTGTTCATCGTTTCCGGATCGCCGACAATCGGGATGGTGGCATCCATGAGTACGGCATAACCCTGGGTGACAAAAAACAGGGGCGAGTCGTTGCGGTAAAAAGTAAAGGTATTGTCGGTAACACGCACCTGGCCGGCTGTGCTTTTGTCGGAATATTCCAGTGGATAGGCCCAAAGGAACAGCGGCAGTTTTTGACCGGGTTTGTAATCGGCGGGCAGATAGAGCGTTCCGGAAAGTGGCACCCCGTCGGGGCGTGTGTATTTCACTACCTGTTTGGAAATGCCGGTAAGTTGCGGCGCCGGGTCACTGAATTGGGTCAGCGCCTTGCGTGATTTGTCGGACAAATTGACGAGGAAAAAATTGGGCACTTCGGTTTTGCTTTGGTAACGCGTCACGATGCGCTCGCGTCCCGGACCGGCGAAAGCAATAAACTCCTCGAAGGTTTTGTTGCCCGATTCGTACAGGGTTTGTTTTTCGCGTGTTTTGAGGTTAATCCGGTCGAGGCGTGGGTATTGGCCTTCGTCGGAAGCGCCATCGGCGTTGTAATAGAGCCAGTCGCCATCCTGTGCCAGCACCCAGTCGCCATTGGGCAGGCGGTCGTACACCGGATTGCCCGGATTGGCATAATCGTCGTTGACACTCAGATCGAACAGGGTATCGTGTACGGCGGGGTTTTGCATTTCCATGCGATAGGTGGTGTACCAGCGGCGGTCGCGGTCGAATTCGGTGAGCAGTGCCGCGTCTTTGGCGGCCAGCCATTCGAAGCCCGAGTAGCGGAACTTTGTTTTCAGCACCTCGCGGGCTTCGCCCGAAAAGGGCGCGTCGAGCAGCATCACTTTATCCCGAAAATCCACTTTGCGTTTTGGATCACCGCCGTCAAGGGCTTCCACCCAGATCAGCCGCGCATCATACAGGGCCTGCCATTCGAAGGCGCGCGGACCCGTCACCACGCCTTGACGTGGAATTTCATCGGTAACAGGAAATTCGGCGACTTTACGCAGCATTTTGCCATTGCGATCCCATATTTCAGTGGTGCGGGCAAAGTTGTTGTACTGCACCCGGTACGAGAAAGGTTTGCGCAATTGGGTCACCAGCACATAATTTTCGTCGGGCGACCAGCTGGCGCTCATGTAGAGACCGGCGGCGCCGAGGTTTTGGGTTTTCCCGTTGGCGACCTGGGCGATCAGCAGCTGGCTGGAGGCGTAGTAGGAAAAAAGCAGTTCGTCCTGTTCGTTGCGAAGCAGATCCTGGTAGGTCATTACCTGCGACACCTTGCCGGATGTTTCTTCAATGGAAGGGCCGGTGGGCACTACGGTGGCATCGGGCGCCGGGCCGCGTCCGGCGGGTATGCTGCGTACGAGCAGACGTTCGCTGTCCTCGAGCCAGGAGAAAGGCGCCCCCAGCACGTCGTTGAGAAGGAAGGCGCCTACGCGTTTGCTTTTGCCGGTGCGGGTATCGGCCACCCAGAGTTGTACGCCATCGGCGACATCGAGGCCAAAAGCGATGCGTTTGCCGTCGGGCGACCAGGAGGGGATGCCCGACATACGGCCGGTGGCGGGCATTTCAATGGCAATCGTTTTCCCTTCGGTAAACCACTGGACGTTGCAGCCGGTATATTCGGTAATGCGTTGGCGGGCGTTGATTTTCGGGTTGACGCGCAGTCCGCCCAATTTGAGAAAAGGCTGTGCCAGTGTCGCAATGCCCGGGTTGGGGTTAAAGTCGGTGAGCAGCAGTGCATCGCGTGTGGGACTCATGCTGACAAGGGGGGTGGGCTTGGCTTCCACAATGGCGGCCACATCGGCAGGCGGGCGGCGGTAGGGGTTATTTTGGGCGGGGAGGAAGAGGCTCCAGAGCAGGGCGGCGCAGAGGCAGCCGAGCGAGAAGGTCATTTTTTTTGATGTCATGATCAGGTACAAGAGATGGGAGGTGATAGCGTTTTTTTTGCAGACAGGCAGTACCCAGTTTGCTGTTGAAAAAAACGGGGGTTATCTCCGACAAAAGTAGTAATGTTGCACCGGAACAATTTACTCTTAGACCAAAGCGGTTTTGCGGCGTATTATTTTCTGCCGGACCGTGCTTTTGGCGGGCGATTCCAAATTTTTATTGGTAAAATTTTTTCTCAGGGGTTGGTTTTTCCCTTCGGATGGTTTTATCTTTGCAGCCGTTTTTGAAAAACGATCTCGTAGCTCAGTCGGTAGAGCACTTGACTTTTAATCAAGGAGTCATGGGTTCGAGTCCCATCGAGATCACAACAAATGCAACTACACCCTTGTAAGTCAATCACTTACGAGGGTGTTTTGTTTTTGGTTGTCGTGGGGGTTGACTTTGCAGGCGTATGGACGAATGACAAAATTTATTTCAGCTTGTTGATAGATTGAACTATCAGCCCTCATCACTTCCCTCCAATATTTTCTGAAAAAGCTTCAATCCCGATCCTCGAAACCATCCGACAAGTTGCAGAGGGCCGTTTTTATGCAAATATACCGGATCAGTTACCGGAAATTTCAGCCACAGCACGTCGCTTACGGAAGAATACAGGTCACTTTGAAAACATTTTAGCCTGGATTGAATAAGGCCGATTGCTCACAATTGTTTTTTCTTGCCGACCAGTAATATAATATATCCGGTTTCGTGCAGCAGGTGAATAAGCGCAAAGCAAGGGATTGCATCAAAGACAATTCGCTGGTTAGAACTTTCCAGGTACTTTTAAACAGTTCCTGATCAAAAAGTCGGACTGTCTTCCAGTAATTTGATAAAATCAAGTGTGGATCAAACGGCAAGATAAATTCATTAATGAGGCGCGATTCGTCAACTTTCATTTTATCCAAACGCACGAGCCAGATGGAGCATCCGCCTACCAGCCTCTTCGTTCAATTAACTTGAGACATATCATCGTTTCTCGAAGTTCCTTTAAGCAAACGTTCATTTTATGCACAAAATCGGCCTTGGATTCTGCCCCTTGCGCTTCTCCATAGTTTAGTACCGGCGAAGTTGCAGAACGAATAATTTGCGAGCCAATATGTTCAGCCCACAATCCCATCTAAAATCTCAAATCATGTAATCTTATATCTAAAATCAAACCACCCTTCACCCCGCCCAACCTTCCCGATCCAAACTCCGGTAATGAATCGCCTCGGCCAAATCCTCGATCCGGATATCCGGGCTGCCCGCCATATCTGCCGCCGTGCGCGCCACTTTTAAGATCCGGTCGTATGCCCGGGCCGACAATTGCAGGCGTTCCATCGCAGTTTTGAGCAAGGTTAGTCCGGCCGTTTCCAGTCGGCATACTTCCCGCACCATGCGGCTGGGCATTTGCGCGTTACAAAAAACATGATCCATCCCGCTGAAGCGCCTGGCCTGAACCGCCCGGGCCTGTAACACCCGTTTCCTGATTTCCTCGCTGTTGAGTTTGGCACGTTCGGTATTGGTGAGCTCATCGTAGCTCACCGGCGTTACCTCCACATGCAGGTCTATACGGTCGAGCAGCGGCCCGGAAATCTTGGATACATAGCGTTTTACTACGCCTGGGCCGCACACACATTCTTTTTCGGGGTGGTTGTAATAACCGCAAGGGCAGGGTTGCGTTGCATAGTTGTCAAATCGAACTACAAGGCAAAAAACGAGCAAATCCAGCATATCCGACAGAATTGAACACTTTGGGAGATCATCTAAGGAAGGCGCGGCTAGATCGAGGACTGTCTCAACCGCAAGTAGCTGAGGCTTTAAAGGTAACTACGGATACCGTAACCTATTGGGAAACGAATCGCTGTGAACCGACGGCCAAGCTGGCCAAAAGGATCATTGAGTTCTTGGAGTACATTCCATTCAACGATACCGACTCGTTAGGTAAGCAGCTTTACCTGGCTCGTATGGTTTCTGGAAAAACCCAGAGGGAAGCAGCGAAA
>JANRLZ010000138.1:0-4648 GCA_033762055.1 Saprospiraceae bacterium | reverse complement strand
ACCCGTTGGGAATGGTACCCAGATCAAGGGTGCAGGGAGATATGGCCCGATTTTGATTGAACGTTACCCGTCCTGTTGCATCCGAAAGCCGGAGATGCATCTCTTCCAATAATTCCTCGTTCCAACCAACAAGCAACCAATCCTGCGCGGGGTTGGGCGAGATAGTTATGCCCCAGTCTTCACCGGTTTCAGTTACGCCCACCGGACTATACAAGGGGATTACGAGTGTTCTACTACAGCCGTTGACTGCCGAAACGACGGTTACGGTGTAAACGCCGCTGCTTAGTCCCTGGAGGTCTTCGGTGGTGGCGCCGTTACTCCAGAGAAATTCAAACGGCGCTTCCCCGCTGAAAATAAGCAAATCAATTGAACCGTCGGCAGCGCCCGGCCCCGAAGGTTGTTCGGTAAAGGCAATCAGATCCAGCGCCTGTGGAACCAGATAAGCGACCGTTGCCGTGCAGGTGTTGGCGTCGGTCACGGTCAGACTTACCGTGCCGGAAAAACCGGCGGGCAGGGTTTCTGTTGCTTCAGTACCTCCTGTTGACCACAAGTACTGATAGGGTTCGATACCCATTGCAGCCTCGGCTTGTACGATGCGTTCGCCTGCCGAACAGGGGTCGCTCAACAGGGTAATTTGAGCAGAAAGCACGGTTCCAACGGCACTCACCACCACGCAAGCGGTTGCCGTGCAGCCGTTTGTCCCGGTTACGACCAGGCAGTACGACCCTGCTTCGGTTACCACCGGATTTTGCTGGGTACTTGCCCATCCAACCGGCCCGGTCCAGAAATAGGAAACATTAGGCGCATTGGCGTTCCCGAAAAGTTGAACGGAAGAATGATTGCAGTCCAGCGTCAGGCCATTGTGCGTGATTACAGCACCCGGCGAAGCAAAATCCTGCTGTACGTTCGTCAGATAGATGTCCGTGCAACCATTGAATTCGGAAGTAACTTCGAATTCAGGCGCGCCGTTGAGCGATAAAACCGCACCGGGAAACACTTCCGTTCCGTTGAAAAAATAATGCACCCCGTTGGGGGCTTCCGGCACGGTAAACGACGCGCCGGGCGAAGCGCAGTTAAGCAAAACTTGGGATGGGAAATTCACCACAGGCAGCAGCGTATCTACATAAACCGAAGCATAGGCAGCCACGGTACAGCCGTTGGGCGCCGTTACGATCACGGTATAAACCCCTCCTTCAGTAGCGGTAAAACCGTTGTTGGGCGAGCCATCGGGTTTATACCATTCTACCGTACTGTTGGAAGGTTGAAAGTTGGTTCCCAGTGTCAAAGAAGTCACATTGCAATTCAAAACACCTCCCAGTGCGATGGCAGTGGGCGCCGACCCCGGTACAAATACCACCGATTTGGGCGCACCCGTTCCGGTATTGTAAAAAGCGCCACCTCCGGGCGTTATTTCCAGTTTTACCGAACGCACCGAATACCAGAGGGTATCGGCTACCGGCGATAGGTCTTCCCAGGATGTTTGGAAAACGAAATCAGGGGTAACGCGCTGATAGGGCCCGTCCTGACTAAACGAACGGTACACCACATATCCCAGCACACCAGGGTCGTTCGGGGCTGTCCAGTGCAAGTTGACCCGGTCGCAGTTTGAAACCACGCTCAAATTGCGGGCCGGCGGTACGATGGTGGCGCGTAGTGTTGGGTCGCCCAACAAAGCGATATGGGCCCCGCTTTCGCCATTTGAATCGCCGTATGCCGTGTTGTACTGCGCGTTTTGTGTTTCTTTCAGGCAATAACCCATTGTTTCGCCGGTCGCCAGTCCGTGCAGCATCCAGTGTGGCCGGCCGGCCCAACCCGTCGCCAGCACACTCCCTTTCGATGCCAGCAACGCCGGCAGCAAGGGGTTGTTCTCAAAATCCCAGTCGCCAAAATAATCGCCGTACAAAAAGGCGAAAACCGAACGCACCGAGTCGGTAGCAAAATTTACGGCGCTGCCGATACCGCCGGCATTGGCGTATTCGCCCCAACCGGCGCCGTAAGCCAGCAGATGGCGCTGGCTGTTCAAAAATTCGCCTTCCGTCACATTTCCCTGTCCGACGAGAGGATATGCGTTGCGAAAACCATCGGCGGCAAAGGCTTCGCTGCCCGACCAACCGAGGTGATCGTCTACCAGGGCGCGGGCAGGAACCTGGTACTGTCCGGTTCGCCACAAATGGTTTTTAAACAAATAACGTCGCAACAATTCCACGGGCGGCAGACCAAAAGTTACAGGAGACAGGCGGCGAAAATCAAGGCGTCCTACCGGCAGTTCTACGGCCGAGGGCAGGGTGTTCTGGTCAAATTTTCCATCGCCCGGCACATTTCGGTTGGCGATGCGGGCAGTATTGGGCAGGTTCACGGCTTGGTCGGTCCAAACCCCGTTTACGTCGCCGTAATAGGCGTCGCAGGGCCAGGCGCCTTCGTGGTCGGGACGGGTATCCCAGGCCGTGCTGCCGGAATAAGGTAGGGGCACGCTGCCCATGAGGAGCACGGCTTTTACGCTGTTTGGGTCGGCATTGTATGCGTTGATAATCTGGTTTTTTACCCATTGAACCGTTGTAAACGGCCCGGTTTTAAATGGAACTGGTTGCCAGCCTTCCCCGCGCAGGTCGTTTTTAAAGGTAATTAAATCGGCGCCTAACTGATCGGCAGTAGTGGAGTCAATAAACACCAGAATTTTACCCCGGCTGTCGGTTACCGGCGTAAAAAAATTGGCATAGCCAAAACCCTGTGCAACGACGCCGTTGGCAGCGCGGTCAAGGGCGTATTCATACGTTTTTGATCCGTCGAGACCGGAGTCGAAATAACCGTTGAGCAGCGTTTCGGAAGCGCTGACCAATTCAACCCAGGCGTTGCCCGGATCGCCTTTCACGCGGCGGCGCAGGGTGATATGGGAGGGCGTATTGTTTTCCCAGTTGAGAAAAACAGCCGGCGGATTCAAGCCGGCGGTGATTTGCATCGGGACGGCTTTGTCGCGGGGTGTTTGGGCGAAAAAAAAGGCAGGCGCTGCCATCAGCAGCAGGAAAATAAGGAATCGGGACATGGGATGAATCGGTTGAAAGGTCGGAAACCGGGGTTCGCACAATTCGTGCAAAAATCGTGCAATAATTGCAGGCGAAGGGGGTAAATGAAAACAGGGCTTGTCAGGTTTCCCCGATAAGCCCTGTTTGTGACCACGACTGGAGTCGAACCAGCACATCCGTAAGGACACTACCCCCTCAAAGTAGCGCGTCTACCAATTCCGCCACGTGGCCGTTTTGGTCGTTCCCAAAAGGGAATTTTCAAAAGCGGGTGCAAAGATATTGCTTCCATTCATTTTTGAAAGCGCAAGGTCAAAAATTTATTCACCCCCCGTTTCAGGTAAAAGCAGCATCCCCGTCGCCATCCTGCAAGTTGAGGGGTTGATGGATCCGTATTTCCTCCAAACCACTTCCCACAAAATAACTGCGCCGCACCCTTTTGGTCGCAAAAAACGGATGCCGGTTTTCCCGGCACCATACTGCCAGCCGCGGGTGATACAGGGTTAGCATCCGGGCGCCACTGGCGATGGCGTGGGCAAAAATGCACTGCGCCACCCGCGCCGTGGCCGTGTCGGGAAACCAGGCATGGGGTACGCGTAAATGTCCCTCGCGCAGCGTGAGCAGCAATATTGCGCTGTCGCGGCCCTCGTCGTCGAGCAGTGAGAGCAGCCAGGTTTTGAACTGCCGGGCCGTTGATGTGAAATGATAACGTTGCGACATGACATCTTCAAAAGGCGCTTCCGTTACCCAGGGATATTGCAGCATCCATTCCAAAACTACGGCGTCGCGGCGTGCAAGTTGCGCCCCGGTATGTGAGGCGATAAAAGCATCGGCGGCTTTGTCGGTTGCGCTCAGATAGCGAACCGGACCAGGCATTTTGGCTGAATGTAACAGCCGGATTCGCAATGCATTAGGCGCTGCCAGGAATGCATCGGCGAGGCGGAGCAAGGGACGAATCTTTTGCCAAAACGCTTTTTTGGGGGGTAAAATTTGTGCGAAATTCGGTCGCAAATACCCGCGAAACCCCCACAGCGCTTCGCTCTCGTGCAGGGCTGCCGTGCGGTCGTACAGGTTTTTTACTTCCGGGGTGAATTCGGTCAGGATCACGCGGTTTTGCCAGACTTCGAGCATGGCGTGGAGCAGTTTTTTAGCCAGGCCTTTTCCTCGTTGCGAAGGTGAAATCCAGAGGCACGACAACCAGGCCATGCGTTGTGGCGTCGCACCATCCGGGAAAAAACAGTCGGGCACAGCGCCGAGGTATCCGACCATTTCATCACCGGCATAGGCCAGGGTCAGGGCGATGTCGTCGGGTTGTGCGCGCGGATTGCGCCCCTGTGAGCGCGCGCGTTGCGGCGAAATTGGAACCACCGGCATGCGCCGGTATTCCTCGGAGGCAATGAAGTTTTCGAGTTCGCCTGCCCGGAGAAAAGTAATTCGGAGATCATTCATGTGTTTATTTCCGATGAACCGTTTGTTTGCGTGCTATTTTTCTCAATACAGAATAGGCCATTTCAGCGCTCAGCACCTTGTGGGCATCCAGCGGGGTTCGCTCCATGGCAAAACGCTGGAAATGCATGGGGGCAGTCTCGTTTTTTGCGCCTGCCGTGCCAAAAGTAAGCAAAGACCCACCC
>JANRLZ010000137.1:0-11210 GCA_033762055.1 Saprospiraceae bacterium | reverse complement strand
GCTCAGCGGCTACCTGCTGCTTGGGAAAGATTATCCACTCCCCGATTTTTTGAAACGACGGTTCTCCCGGGTTGTGGTGCCTGCCCTGTTCTGGATGCTGATTTATTCGCTGTACGGCTACTTGGCCAAAGGAACTCCTGCTACCATCGGTGATACCCTGCGGGGCATCGTGACGGGGCCGGTACACTATCACCTCTGGTTCATTTATCTTATTATTGGCTT
This sequence comes from Saprospiraceae bacterium, assembly GCA_033762055.1. GTDB lineage: Bacteria > Bacteroidota > Bacteroidia > Chitinophagales > Saprospiraceae > M3007. The sequence continues at coordinate 10,988 of JANRLZ010000137.1, read as the reverse complement.
GTATCTCGTGTATCCATTCCTGCGTGGCTGGGTGCGCAACGCCACCGAACAGGAATACCTCTATTTTTTTGTTATGTGCGCAATAGGCACCTGGGTGTACAAATTCCTGGCGACATATTGTGCCCTGCCGATTGGCATATACTTCGAACTCTTTACCAACAACTGCGGCTATTTTGTGCTGGGTTATTACCTCGGTACACGCGAATTCAACAACAAAAAGATCGCCTGGGCCCTGATAGCGACCGGCTCGGCGGGCACCATGCTGGCTTCATACGTGATCAATACATTTTTCTGGAACGGACAGGCGAATGTGTATTTCTACGACTATCTCACGCCCAATGTAGCGGTCTCGGCGGCCGGATGGTTTTTACTGGCCAAACAGACGTTCAACAGCCGCCCTCTCTACGACATTGAAAAAGACTTCAGTGCTGCCAGTTTCGGCATCTATTTCGCACATGTGCTGGTAATGGACTGGTGGGGACAATTAGGTTACTGGCACAGCATGGCGCACCCCATTGCCGTGGCGCCGGCGCTGGCATTTTTGGTAACCTGCATGACTTTTTTGGCAGTAGCGCTCATCCGAACCTTGCCGGGCGGCACAAAAATTACCTGAGGCCGTCACACAAGTCTAATTTAGACAGGATTGACAAGATTTACAGGTTTTTTTACTTTTTTCAGGGTAATTTTCCTGTAAATCTTGTCAATCCTGTCTAAAAACATAACCTGTGAGACAGCGTCAGCGTGCTATCGCGGCACCTCGATCTTTTTGACAATATCGTCGAGAACCTCACGGGTAGTGTAACCTTCCATCTCGCGTTCGGGCGTGAGAATGACGCGGTGATTGAGCGTAGGGTAAACCACATAACGAATGTCGTCGGGCGTGACAAAATTGCGACCCGACATGGCAGCGACGGCCTTCGAAGCTTTCATGAGCGACAGCGAGGCGCGCGGACTGGCGCCGAGGAATAAATCGGCGTTGTTGCGTGTGTTGTGGACGATGGCTGCGATGTAATCCAGCAATTCTTCCCGAACATACACCTGTTCGATGATCCTCTGGCAATCGGCAATATCGGCGGGTGAAAGCACCGATTTCACTGTTTCGCGCAGTACACCGGAGAAGTCGTTGTGAAAACGGCGCAGAATGGCCTGTTCTTCTTCGAGACTCGGATATGCCAGGATAATTTTAAATAAAAAACGGTCGAGCTGTGCCTCGGGGAGTTTGTATGTGCCTTCCTGTTCGATGGGATTTTGGGTGGCCACCACAAAAAACGGCGCCGACATGGGATACGTCGTACCGTCTACCGTGATTTGCCGTTCTTCCATGACTTCAAACAGTGAGGCCTGGGTTTTGGCCGGGGCGCGGTTTATCTCGTCAATAAGGACAATGTTGGAAAATATGGGGCCGGCCTTGAAATTAAAATCGGAGGTTTTCATGTTGAAAACCGGTGTGCCGATGACGTCGGCCGGCATAAGGTCGGGGGTAAACTGGATGCGGCTGAATTCAGTATGCAGCGTGCGGGCCAGCAACTTGGCGGTCAGGGTTTTGGCAATGCCTGGTACCCCTTCCAGCAATACGTGACCGCCTGTAAAAAGAGCTGCCAGCAACAACTCGAGCATATCTTCCTGCCCGACAATCACCTGCCCGATTTCGGCTTTCACCCGTTCGGTTCGCAGCATAACGGGATCAACATTCAATCCCGGCGGTGCGGCAGGCGCTTCCGGTTCAGGCGTTTGTTCGGGTATTTGCGGATCGAGCAGCGTTTCGTCGGTCATGATGGAAGTGTAGGTGGACGGTATCCGGCAAAGGTATTGTTTTGAACAATTAATCCGGTTCGAAGCCGAGTACGATATTAAATCGCGCGTAATCGGAGAATTTCCGGCTGGGATACAATTCCGGTTTGTCAATACCGATGCCGTAGTCGAAGCCGAGGGTGCCGAACATGGGCAGGAACACGCGCAGACCCATACCAACCGATCGTTTGATGTCGAAGGGGTTGAAATCGCGGGCGCGGCCCCAGGCGTTACCGCCCTGGGCAAATGCCGTGACGAAAATAGTGCTTTGCGGATTGAGTGAAATGGGGTAGCGCAACTCTACAGTATATTTATTGAACACTCCTGCGCCGCCGGGGTAACGCGCCATGATATCGCTGGTGTTGTAACCGCGCAAACTGATGATGTCACGGGCGTTCAGGCCAAAATTCTGGTTGTTCAAACCATCGCCGCCCAGTTCGAAACGTTCGAAGGGGCTGAGGCTGGTTTTATCGCTCCAGCGGCTGAGAATACCGATTTTGGCCTGGGTTTTCAACACCAGTTTGCCCACCAGGGTGGTGTACCATTCGGCATCCACGCGCCATTTGAGGTATTCGACAAATTCGTAGAGATCGCCCACTGACGCCGTATTGTAAAAATCCCGGCTTTTAAACCAGGAATAGGGCGGTGTGGCATTCATTTTCAAAGAGATAAGCGAGCCTTGTTTGGGGAAAATCGGATCGTTGATGCTGTTGCGTGCCAGGGTAAGACCAAGGCTGTAGTTGTGGAAAATACCATCGGAAACCACTCGCCCCTGGTCGTCGCGGAAAGCAAATGAAATAGCATTCGCCAATTTCAGGGTTTGAATATCGGCGTCGGCGCGGAAAATAAAGTTATCGTCGGGCCATTTCAAACGGGTGCCAAAGCCCACAGTACCCTGCAAAATTTCCAGTTTCTGGAAACTTTCCGACCCGGAGAAACCCGATGTAAAACGGTTATAAAAACCGGCTACCGTCAGCGAATTGGGTTTTTTGCCTCCCATCCAGGGTTCCGTAAACGACATATTGTACGACTGAAAGCGATCGCCTGCCGTCTGGCCACGCAGGCTGAACCGCTGACCGTCGCCCTGCGGGAGTGGGTTCCAGGTTTCTTTGTTTTTGATATTTCGGATCGAAAAATTGTTGAACGTCACCCCCAGCGTGCCAATAACCCCACCCCGGCTGAATGCCGTGGCCGGCTGATAACCCGCCGAAAGTTCCAGTTGGTCGGAAGGTTTTTCTTCCACAATATATTCAATATCCACCGTGCCGCGATCGGGGTTGACCGGGGTATTGATGCTCAGGGCTTCGGGGTTAAAATAGCCGAGGTTGACGATTTCTCGCTGCGATCGGATAATATCGGCGCGACTGAATTTGTCGCCCGGACGCGTAAACAATTCGCGGCGGATGACATGTTCACTTGTGCGGTCGTTGCCCCGGATAATCACGCGGTCGATGGTGGCCTGCGGCCCTTCAAAGATGCGCAATTCGAGGTCGATCGAATCGTTGTCAACCGATGTTTCAACCGGATCAACCCGAAAGAACAAATAGCCGTTATCCAGGTAAAGGGACGAAATATCGCGCCCGTCCTGGCTAAAAGAAAGGCGGGTGTTGAGCAATTCCTGGTTAAAAACGTCGCCTTTTTTGATCCCCAGTACCTGATCGAGGTATTTGGTTTCGTAGAGGGTGTTGCCCTTCCAACGGATGTTACGGAAATGGTAGCGGTTGCCCTCATCAATATCCATCTGAATCATGATGCGCCCTTTTTTGGTACGCCAGATGCTGTCTTTTACAACGCGGGCATCACGATAACCCACCGTGTTATAATAAGCTTCGATTTTGCGCTGATCTTCTTCGTAGAGTTCGCGCACTAATTTTGATTTTTTGAAAAGTTTCCGTTTGCGATGGGTTTCCTTCATTTTTTTTCGCAAAACCCTTGCTTTTACATGGTCATTGCCGCGAAAACGGATATCCTGGATTTTTACTTTTTTACCGGGTGTAATGACAAATTCAAGTTTCGACGCATTGACGCTGCGCTCGTCGGGCTGTGCATTGATTTTTACACGGGCGTTCAAATAGCCTTTCTCGACGTAGTGATCCTCCAGTTCATGAATGAGTGTTGATTTCACATTGTCGGTCAGAATAGCGCCTTTTTGAATAAATTTGGTGATAATTTCATTCAAATCATCGTGCTTGCTTTTTTTTACCCCGACAAAAGAGTGGCGGCTGTAACGCGGCAGTTCTGTTACCACGATTTCAAGAAATATCTTGTCGCCTACGGTACGTTCCTGATTGATCTGAACATCAGTGAATAGTTTTAGATTCCACAGGGTGCGTACCGCCGATGAAAAATCGGTACCCGGTACACGAACACGGGCGCCTACACGCAGGCCGGATAGCGCGATGAGGGTACCGGCATCGGCAAATTGGGCGCCTGTCACCCGAACGCCGCCGATTTCATACTCCTTTTGTTGTGTATAGTCGAGCGTTGGCAATATCGTATCGGCGGGAGACTGTGCCTGCAGCGTGGCGGACATGCCGAACAATAGACCGAAAGCAAGGGGTTTTATTTTTTTCAAAAACATCATGGTCGAAAATATATGCGCAAAAGTTTTTGTGTTTGGAAAGGATGGCGGAGTTGGAAAGTTATCTCCTTGCGGCCGACACGCCGATGATTTCCTGAAGATTGGGGCAGTCGCTGAACATACTGTTTACACTCAGGTAGGTAGAGTTCAGTTTTTCAAGCACCCATTTTTCGGTGAATTCTCCTTTTTTTTGTTCGAGTGCGGCTTGTTGAATTTTTCCGTAATCGAGTTTCAAATCTGCTTTGTGGGGTTTGGAGCGACTGACCAATTGAATCAGGCGGAACATATCGGAGCCGTCGGGGGCTTTGTACCGGAAGGGTTCGGCCACATCGCCTTCTTTGATGGGTTCGATGGCAAAAAACACGCTGGTTTCGAGGTCGTCGAGTTCGAAGAAGGTGTTGCCGGTGCGGGGATTGGCCACGCGCCCGTCGTTGTTGTAGCTTTGTTGGTTTTTGTCGCCAAATCTTTTTACCGCTTCGCTGAATGTAATTTTTCCGTCGCGAATCATTTGACGCACCGAATCGAGTGCCGTTTTGGCGGCGTCAAGGTCGGTTTCTGATATTTCAGGTTTGATGAGGATGTGGCGGCAGTGAATCAGGTTGCCCCGTCGTTCCAGCAGTTGAATGATGTGGAAGCCGAATTCTGTTTCGATGATGGGGCTGATCTGGTTGGTCTCCAATTTATAGGCCATAGCCTCGAATTCAGGCACAAAAGTGCCGCGTTTTTGAAAGCCCAGATCGCCACCCTGTGCGCCGCTGCCGGGGTCGTCGCTGTATTTTTTGGCGATTTCAGCAAAATCTTCGCCTTGCTCCATGATGCGTTTGCGCAATTCTTCCATGCGTTGGCGCGCTGCTTCGCGTTCTTCTGCGTTCACTTTGGGTTTGTAAACAATTTCCCGTATTTCTACTTCAGAACTGAAATACGGCAGCGAATCTCTTGGGATTTCCGCAAAAAAACGCCGCACCTCCGAGGGGGTAATGGTCGCTTTTTCGGTGATGGTTGCCTGCATACGCTCGGCCAGAATCTGGCTGCGCATATCAGCGCTGAGTTGCGCTTTCATTTCATCCACACTCTGTCCGTAAAACTCTTCAATGGCATTGTCATCCTGATTGAAGTAAGCGCGCAAACGGTCTATTCGCGCATCAATCTGGGTTTCCACTTCCTCGTCTTTGACTTCGATGGAGTCGAGTTTGGCCTGGTTGACCAACAGTTTTTGCACAATCAGATTTTGTAAAACAACGCATTGGTATGCTTCCGGCAAATCGGGCTGGTCTTTTTTGGCATAGGCATATTGCTCCTGCACTTCGCTCAAAAGAATGATCTCGCCGCCAACTGTAGCGACGACCCGGTCAATAACCGCCTTATCGTTTTGGGCGAACAAACCCAGTGGCAGGAGCAGGAGAAGGAAGGATGGTATGTTGTGTTTCATGTGTACAGATCGGACTTTTGAAGCCTGGGCCAGAACATGTCTAATTTTTTCAAAGTGAAAATGAATTTAGATATGCACTCACTCTGCGATTTTAATATTTTCTCTACGCAATTCTTTCTGGTACAAATCTTCTTTCCAGCGTTCCAAAAGTTCCTGTTTGCGTTTGTGCAGGATAATTTTCAGGGCCTGGTCTTTGACATAATCAAACGGCGCGGTGGTTTTCCCCTGCACCGCCTCCATGACCCGGTAATAATAACGATAATCGCCATCCGAGAGCGTACCCTCTCTGCGCGAACTGACGTTGTCGGAACTCAGGGTGCCTTTGGGCAACAGCGTCGCTACTTCCTCCAGGGTGTACCATTTTTCGCGGTCGAGCAAGGCCAGCGAAGCCCACTGCCGGGCAAATGCAATGAGTTTGGTTTCATCGGCAGGGTTGCGGCTATACCAAAGTTTGTTGATTTCGTTTTGCGGCGCCTGTGGAGAAAGTTTCAGCACCAGGCATTTGAGGATGGTGCTTTCGAGCTGAAACTGATCCTTGTTGTTTTCATAATACGCCAGCAATTCATCGTTGGAGACCGTACTGTCCAATTTTTCTGCGATCAATTGCTCTTCAAAATTGTAGCGCACCAGACTTGCGCGGTAATTGCGCACCAGTTCGTCAATATTGAGGTCTTTCGGAATATTGCGCTCGGCCTCATACATCATCAGCTGCTCGCGCAACCACCGTTGCAGATAGGCCGAAACCAGCAGCGCACTGTCGGCAGGAGCGGTGCCTTCCGGCACAACGCCATCAAGTTCAGACAGATACAGGTTGCGATCATACACCGTTGCCAGCACTTTATCCTCTTTTTTTTCGGCTTTATTGCCGCAATGCCAGAGCAGTGCACAGCCAAGGAGTATCGGAATGAGCCGTTTATTCATGGATTTGTCCACCAAAATTGCGACAGCTTGTGATTGTAAAACGGCGTTACTGTATGTTCAATAACAAGCTTGTCTGTCAAAAGGCGGGCAAAGGTAGGCGATTTGAGCAGAAATTATGGTATTTGAAAGTTTCCGTCTGCGGAAGATGCAAACTGCTGGTTTATAAACGGGTCATAACGCCGGCCTGAATGGCAAATGTATTGATGGAAGCGTCATGCGGCCCCAGTCCACCGGCAAAGGATTTGCGATAAACCGGTTCGACAAAAGCGGTGTAACGTTTGCCCAGCGATTGTTCTACACGCAGCCCGATGTCGGCGGAGGCGTAGATGTTTTGACTTGTTCCGCCGTTTTCCAACAAACCCTTGCCCGTCGGAAAATCTGCCACAGATGGCGGGTTGAGTGGTGGGCCCGGTACAGGGGTAGGCGGTTCATACAGCACGGTTTTGTAGCGATAACCTTTGCTGGTGGCAACGTGCGTACTGATACCTGCCACAGCGTGTGCGCTGGTATTGCCGACTTTGGCAAGCCGGCGGGTAACTTTAACCGGAAGGGAAAACACGTCGGCCTCTACCTGATTGATATGGTAGAAAGCAATACCCTGGAATGGGTCATTAAAATATTCCACGTTTTCACGACGCGGCTGATAACTTTTAGGCGAATAAGCAACTCCGGCTTCCACGCCCCATTTGCCTTTGCGGTAACCAATGGCCATTCCGCCGCCGTAGGCTTGTTGTTTATCTGAAAAATTGCCGTCATTTATCTTGTTTTGTTCAAAAGAGGCAAAAGATGCGGCGTAAAAATTGCTCCGAACCGGCTGAGCGGGTTTGGTGAAGGAAGGCGCCGGATATTGGGCGGATGCATATTGGATAGCAGCGGCCGGTTGTACAGGCAATTTATTTTCCGGGGTAAATTTCAGTATCCCTGTATGACTATAAAAACGAGTGGGGTCGAGAAGCGACGCAGCAGATGAATGGATGGCAAGCGATTGGTTTGAAACAGGAGGGGCGGCGTCAGCCGGCGCAATAAAATCACGCAATTCTGCAGCGATCTGTGTGGTGACGGCAGTTATTTCAGCGACAAAACTACGGGCCGGGTCGTTACTGTTTTTGGAAGAGATTGCAGCATGTGAACGTTGTTTGGATGCAATCGGGGACAGGTTGTTTTCCTTCGGGGCAGTTGGAGCGGCGGGAGGATGGATGGACTCAACGACACCGAAAAATCCTTTCAAATTGAGCAACAACAACAGGAAAATAGCGGCTTCCGACAGTTTGATCCATCGAACGCGGCGCGCGCGTTCCAGACCATCCATGCGCCGGGCCAGGGTGGCCCATGAGCCGGCATCATAAGGCGTTTCCACACGCTCTAACACCGGGCGAATTGCCTTGTCCACCGCATCGGGCGCCGGCATGGCGTCGAGGCGTTTGGAAAGAAGATCCCAGGAGCCGGGCTCATAGGGAACCTTCAGATTTTCCAGCGCGGATTTGATCGTTGAATCGAATTGCTGCAAGTCCATGTTATCGTTTGCTTCACCCGAAAAACGGGTCATTAGAATGTGCTGCGTTTTTGTTGGTTCAGGAGTCGAATTTCATGCGCCGTTCGGCGAAGTAGTCCTGTAATCTGTGGCGGGCTTTCAACAAATTACTGCGCGACGTGCTCTCCGTGATGTCGAGTGCCTCGCCAATTTCACGGTGGGAGTATCCTTCCAGTACAAAAAGGTTGAAAACCGTTCGATAAGCTGGTGTGAGCGATTGTACGGCTTCAAGAATTTCCTGTTCGGTGAGGTTGCTCAGCGCATCCGGATCGTCGGAAGAAACACGGTACAACTGGTCAATATCTTCCGTTCGGTTGCGTGCATTTCTTCGGTAGTAGTCTATGCAAGTATTTACCACAACGGTACGAACCCAGGCATTAAAGGCCGTTCCGGGCTGATAGCGGGTAATATTATGAAATATCTTGATGAAGGCTTCGTGTAATAAATCCATCGCTTCGTCGCGCGAATTGGTGTACCGGAGGCAAATTCCCATCATGTGGCCGAAATGTTCTTCGTACACCTGCTGCTGCGCCCACCTTTCCTGGCGGGCAAGCGCTTCCACGAATTCACGTTCGACACGTTCCAAATTAAGGGCAATATCCATGGTGTTGATTCTCGTTGGAGGGTGAGCAATGCTCGTCCGGCGCGCGGCTTTTCTCCATAACGGAAACCACGTACCAAACGCTGCCTGGCATGACGCAAAAAAATTGCACGGGGTTGGACAGCCTTTGAAAAATTAAGCAACTCGTAGATAATGCGGGCGGTACCTGTGGGCAAGCGGGGTCTATTATTAGCCGCTCCACTTTTAACTATCGAATCAGGGTCAAATCGCCTTTTTCAAGCATTTTAACACCATCGGCATATTCAATCATAGCCTGCCAGAAATAAACGCCCGTCGCAGCCGCATTCCGGCCGATGTTCCCATTCCAACCCGTTGCGGCATCTCCAGGTAAAAAAACACTATTTTCAAATACCAGCGAACCCCAACGATCATAAATTCGCAGCCATTCTATGCGACGCACCATACCTGCCCGGGCATATAATGTGAAACCTGCGTTTTCACTTCCGGTACCGGGACTAAACACATTAGGGGCATACACCTTGTTGACTGTTGTGGTTTCAAATGGCAGGATATTGAACTCATGGCGTACCACACAACCGTCAAACAACTGAAAAAGGGTATAATTTCCTGCTGTCAACCCTTCAAAACCGGTTGCTTCTGTGAAATGGATGCCATCAAGCCCGTACCGGGAATCACCTCCGCCGGTGATGGCAATTGAACCTGTATTTAATAAAGCATCCGGTTGAGTAACGGTTAGTATGACGTCCGGCACGACCGGCTCCACCACGGTCACATTCCACAATGAATCGCACCCGGCTTGTCCCTGTAATGTCGTCTGAATTACCCCTGGTTCAAACACCCATCCTCCATGCACTTGTATCGAATCGCCCGGACAGAGTGACAGGGTATCTTCAAAGTAATAATAGGGCACTTCGGTTACTACAATGGTGTGGAGGGAGTCGCAGCCGTTTGCGGCGGTGAAATTTTGGGAGAAAACGCCGGCGTTTTGAACATAATTACCAAATACCAGCGTGGAGTCTCCCGGACAAATGCTGCGCGATTCGCCGGAAGGGGTGGGAGCGGGCAGTACAGTTACCGTGATGGTGTGGAGGGAATCGCAGCCGTTTGCGGCGGTGAAATTTTGGGAGAAAACGCCGGTGTTTTGAACATAATTACCAAATACGAGGATGGAATCGCCCGAACAAATCGTGAGGGTATCCATGCCTGACACAACAGGCAGACCGCTCACTTGCACCACAATCGTTGAATCACAACCATTTATGTTGGTGTACACAAAACTCAGGCTGCTGTCTGCCGGAATATCCTGCCCGGCATATTGGAAGAATTCGCCTTCGCAAACAGTGGCTTGTATCACTTCCCAATCGTCGCCATCGGTAATGACAAGGGAGTCGCGACGAATGTTAAAACACAAGTCGCGCGCTTCGACCCAATACAAACCGGGTAAACCCACCTGAATGGAAGCGCTGGTTGCACCATTCTGCCATAAATAGCTTGAAAAACCGGGGGAGGCATTCAGCGTAAGTGTTTGTCCGCCGCACAGAATTTGATCCGGGCCGATGCTGAGAGGCAAACCGTTGCTCAGATTCATGGTAAACACTGCCACGTTATTTGCGAGATCGCATTCCTGCCGGTAAAACACCGTATCACCTCCTGGCAATGGCGTATTGAATGTTCCCCAATCATTCAGCACGGCATACACATTGCCGCTGGCTAAGGGCAAAATCGCTGTAAAACTAATACAGGAATCTGGAGGGATGGCCTGCGTACTCACGGTAAAAGTGCCTATGCTATTGGAGGCCGGCGCAGAGAACGGATTGCCGGCCCGATAAAAACGAACTTTAGTGGTGTCGGCGCTTTTTTCCTCCCCGTTGTTGCAAATTTCAAGACGAACCTGAAAGGTGGGTAATTGACAAATTACCTCTTTGACGGTAATACTCAGATCGGCCGAAGGGAAATAAGGTGTTGCATCGGGTTGGCGAAAAGCGGGCGCCTGCGACAAAAAAGTATTGAATGGACGATAGCCGTTGCCGGGGCCGGGAAGTTCGGCAGTGCCTGCTTGCTGCGTTGCCGGCACCGTGAGGTCATCGTTGATGTTGACCACATGATAGGCGTATTGGTTCCAAATTTTTCGGGCTGGCAACCAGCGAGAATA
>JANRLZ010000136.1:0-2525 GCA_033762055.1 Saprospiraceae bacterium | reverse complement strand
GGACGACGAGTTGTTCGTTGTTGTAGTCGTATTTCAGGGGTTCTTTTTTGCCCTCGAAGCTCACCGAATGGATGTCGAAGTTTTTGGCATCGAGCGTCAGTTTGTCGGTGGGATAAAACCAGGGCCGGAGGGTAAGCGTGGCGCGGCCGTTGGCGCGTTTTTTAGCCCAGTCGAACGAAAGTTCCAGTTTGGTATGGATCAAATCGTGCTCGAAAGTGTGCGAAGGGTTGTAGGGCGGAAGGGTGTCGATCTTTTTGTCGGAGGCGGGCCGGACGACGGCTTCCTCCATCACGGCATACTCTACCGGCTCCTCGTCGCCCATCACGGGCTTGCCCATGTTGTCGTACTGGGTGGGCTGATCGGGGTGGCCGGGCGAGCCGGTGACTTTTTCGGCTGTTTTGCGGTTGCAGGCCGGGGCGATAAACAAAGCGGCCAACAGGGCCGAAAGGAGCAATTTTTTCATGGTCGTGTACAAATGCGAGATAGAGACACAAAAATGTGCCTGTGGTTCGGGGCTTTTGCCAAATTTGCGTGTTTTTTCGGCTAATACACCCTTTCAGGAATTTTTCAACGCAAATCAAACGCCCGTGGAGACGAAAACGTACACCGACCAACTCATTGATTTAGCCTGGCAATACGGCCCCAAAGTGCTCATGGCGCTCGCGCTGCTCATCGTCGGATTCTGGGTCATCAAACGTATGACGCGCGGATTGGACATTTTTATGCGCAAGCGCAAACTCGACGACAGCCTGCGTCCCTTCTTTCTGTCACTGGTCGATGTGGGCATGAAAGTGATCCTGTTGCTCGTGGTGGCAAGTATGGTCGGACTGGAAACGACCTCGTTCATCGCCATATTCTCCGCCCTGGCGTTTTCGATCGGTCTGGCCCTGCAGGGCAGCCTGGGCAATTTTGCCAGCGGCGTACTCATCCTGCTGTTTCGCCCCTACCGCGTTGGCGACCTGCTGACGGTAAGCGGCATGGCCGGCCACGTAGCGGAAATTCAGATATTCAGCACCATTTTGGTTACCCCGCAAGGGAAACGCATCATTATTCCCAACGGGAAAATGACCGAAGGCCCTATCGAAAACATGGGTTGTGACTCACCTGTGCAGGCCCAGATTTCACTGCTTGTCGATGCAGAAACCTCGCTGGACGCCGTTCGGCAGATTACCGAAGAGGTTGTGCGCAAAAGCGCGCATGCCATGCCGGATCGAATGCCTACCGTACAGGTGAGCGGCATGAGCCGCGACGACGTCAAGATCGATATCGGCTGCTGGACGAGCGGCGAGCACTACAACGACACCCTCGACTACCTGTATGAAGAACTCAAAATCGCCTTCGATACCCACGGCATCAAGCTGGCCAAAGAGCGGCGCAAACAAAATGTGTAAAAACAATGCCCGTCGACCCGTCCGAACGATTGCTCGATTTCCTGTTGCGCCACTCTGCCCTTTCGCGGGAAGAAGCCGTGGCATTTGCCGCCCGCTGGTCGTTGCAGCGGCACTTGAAAAGGGGCGATTTTCTGTGTTCGATAGGTAAGGTCGAACAACACGTCTGGTTTATTGCCGAAGGCCTGGTGCGTATTTATTACCCGACCGACACGGAAGAGGTATGCGTTGGCTTTTCCTACGAAGACACGGTCGTGAGTTCGTTTCCGTCATTTGTCCGCCAGCAACCGTCCACTTTCTCCATTCAGGCGCTGGAAAAATGTACGGTGCTCGGCATAACACGCACCGACTTGTACGCGGCGGTCGATACCTGGCCGGCGGTCGCCAAACTGTGGTCGGGCATGCTCGAACAGGTGGTGGCCGGATTGATCGAACGGGAAATTGAAATCAGCACAACAACGCCCGAACAACGCTACCACAATCTGTTCCGGCGGGCGCCCTACCTTTTTCAGCGCGTGCCCTTGAAATACATCGCCACTTACCTGCGCATCAAACCCGAAACCCTGAGCCGGGTGCGGCGGACTGGGATTTTCCCCTCCTGATTTCTTGATTTCAATCAATTTTCAGGTTTTATGGGCGGCCGACTTTTGTGCCATCATAACAACAAACAAAAGTCAAGCTATGAACCGCACCATTCTTTTCTCCCGCATCTATCTCCTCCTGCTGGCTGTTGCCACGCTCAACATCGCTCTGCAAGCCCTGATGGACCCGCAAACCGTGATGAACTTCGTATCGGTATCGCTCGGCGACAACATTACGGCCCGCAACTCGATCCGCGCCCTCTATGGCGGCGTCAATTTCTTCTTCGGCATCTTCTGGATATACGCGGCATTTCGCAGCCAGTCGACCGGCCTGATCCTTTCCGTGCTTTATACCGGCGGATTTGTATTCGGCCGCATCTGGAGTATGCTGGCCGACGGCATGCCCGGCGAATTTGCCCAGCAATGGCTGGTAACGGAAGCCGTATTTATGCTGCTGGCGGCCGGTTTGCTGCGCTGGCGCCAACGGGGCGCAACTGCTCAACTCGCAGGAGCGCTGTAAGAGCGGCGTTTTGTGAGTGGTGTCACGCAGGGGGGG
>JANRLZ010000135.1:0-5071 GCA_033762055.1 Saprospiraceae bacterium | reverse complement strand
ATAAGAATCAAGTATTATCCAAGCGACACCAATGAATTAAAGTGGGCAATTAAATTTGATTGCGCTTCTAGTTAAAAATAAACCAAGAACAACAGCTTTACGAAAATGCCGGGTTACAAGCATATTGGCAGATTTGATCACAACCTCCCCCGGAATACAAAGCGGTACTCCTGCATTCGCAAGGACAAGGTAAGGAAGTAACAAGTCATCCAACCTGCTGCTATTACTCAAAAAAAATTAAACATGCATACCCTCAAACGCTCCCTACTCTTCATCCCCCTGCTCCTGCTCTCCTGCCGGCACGAGCCGGAAACCCGGTTGGTGGAACTGGATTACCTGATTTTCGGCCATTCTTACGGAGAATGTGCGGGTGAAACCTGCGTGGAAATCTTTCAGCTCCGCGACGGCGTGCTGTATGAAGACACCAGCCTCTTTATTCAGTCAAACGCTTACCAATTTACCCCGTTGGACAACGACAAATACCTGCTGGTTAAAGACCTGCCCGAATACCTGCCAACACAGTTGCTGCAATCGGAAAGCGCTACGTTTGGTTGTCCCGATTGTGGCGACCAGGGCGCGTTGATCATTCAAATTTCAGAAAACGGGCAGGAAAAAACCTGGTTTATTGACCAGTTTAAAGGCGAGGTACCCGAATACCTGCACCCCTTCATGAACAAGGTCAATGAAAAGATCGCGCTGCTTCAGTAGGCTTTCAGGAAAAGGCCTGCTTCATGGCAGCGAACCGCGTTTCAATTCGCGCCTGAAGTTGATTAAAGAAATGATAGATATTGCGTTCCTTGCCGGACAGCAACTCCATTTGAGGCAACATGCACTTTAGCCGGTTTGCCTGATGACTTACCAGATTTCTATCGGTCAGTCGAATAAAATCGGGGTATCCTACATCAATATAAGAAAAAGGATTGCTTTTCGAGTCGGAAAGCAGAAAGTTGCCTTCCTGAAAGGTTCGGTTGTCGTATATCTGCAACTCTGCTTTGGCGCCGGGAAGCATGGCGACTACCTGGCCAGACACATTGAACGGATCGGCCTTTATTCTCAACTTTTATGGCGCCTTGCGCCAAAGCAGTCGTGATACGCTTTTTGCCCGCGTCCGCTGGATCGGCCTGGAGTCGGGTGAAGATTTAATCGCGCCGCTCGATTTTCACATGTTTTTGGTGCGATGATTAAAACAAGTCCGCTCTGATTCCGGTCGCTCACAACGAAATCAAATTCGCAAACAAACGATACGCGCCGGGTACGCCGGCGGGCAGTTCGCGGAAAAAAGAGAGGCCGGTGTACACATAATGTCCTTTGCCGTAGGGAGCAATGAGCAGCGATCCGTCGGCGGGTTTTTCGCCGGGGTCGTTGGCCGAAAGCAGGGCTGAGAAAGCCGGATCCCATTCGGACGGGAAGTAGAGGCCGCGCTCCTGCACCCAGCCGTCAAAATCTTTGGCCGTGATCTTGTTGGGTGTATTCAGGGCGGGGTGTTGGGGCTGTAAAAAACGGATTTCCGATTTTTCGTCGGTCACCCGCGTACGCGAAATCTTGATCGGAAACGGCGCCACCTGATCGGTCACCAGCTCGAAATTCGTATTATACTGTACCACCAGGGTGCCACCGTTTTTTACATACTCAAGCAGTTGCGTCTGGTGGATTTTCAAATCGTCTTTGGTATTGTAGGCGCGTATGCCCACCACGATGGCGTCGAGCCGGGCTAAAGTGGCCGGCTCCATGTCCTTGGCTTCCAGCATTTTCACCGTACATCCCATTTGCCGGAGCGCGGCGGGAATTTCATCGCCGGCGCCGGGGTAGTAACCCACGTTTTTGGCCTTTACCTTAACATCCAGATATGCGGCCGGCGCGGTGGCAGGCAGCAGAACGCTTTGCTGCGGGATGTGGTCGTATTTGATCGTTACCAGGCGCTGGCTGTAGGTTTTTCCGGCTACTTCCGCGCGGGCTTCCAGCGTGCCGCCGGTGTGGTCGGTTTTGATACGGAAGCTGAAGGTTTTTTCTTCGCCTTTTTTCCTGAATTCAAATGCCTGGCTGAGTGCGCCTACGCGGATGAGGCCCGAAACATTGTCTTTGCCTGCCTTGGCGCGCACCATGATCTCGTTTTCCTTTTGGGTAAAAATATAGGAAGGTTCGGTAAAATCCACAAATACCGGCGGCAGCACCTCAAAGGGCCGCCACACCTCTCCGATGGCGGGTTCGCCGGTTTTCCAGGCTACTTCCGACACATATTCTATCGGTGTGCCGCTGATGGTAAATTGCCAGCGCACGGTGGCGTAACGCGGCGTTTCGGGCGCCCCGCGCAAGGTTTGTTCCGCCACCGCATACATACCGAGGCTGGCCGGGTTTTGCAGCCAATAGGGAGCGGTAAAGGAAGCGTCGGGCGCGATGCGGACGGATTTTTCGAGCACCCAAGCTTTATTTTGGATTAAAGTGGCATTCGGCAAACTATCGAACAAGCCGGGCGTGATGCCGACGCTGTTGAGTTGTACCGCGTAGGGCGCGCGTGAAATGGCTTCCAGGCGGATCTTGATTGCATCGCCGGGTGTGGCGGTGGGTTCGTTGGCGGTGGCTTCGAGGTAAAGGCCGAGACAGCCGCGTATCACCTCCTTTATTTCGGCCAGTTTGCGCGTTTTCCAATACCCCTCCGGCAGCGACTGGATCATTTTCAGGGCCGTCAGCAAATCGGGTACGCTGGCTGCAGGCTGATCGGAACGAAACTCCTCGTCAATTTGTGTAAGCAGTTTACCAATGGGAGCGCCGCCTTCCACCCGCGTCCAGCTCGTGTTGATGCCTTCAAAAATATCCTGGCCGGCCGGCCGCTCTCCTTTTACAAAATCGAGGTAATCAATGCTTTCGCCCCGGGTGCTGAGTGAGCCAAAGCCCTGGCAGCGGTGCATGGAGCGACTTTCGGCCGCTACTTCGTTGTTGCTTTTGCCTTTGAGCGGCAGGTACACGCCGATGTCAATCGGCCACAAGGTGGATTTATCAATTTTGGCAAAGGCGTCCTGACTACCGTAAAAAAACCAGGAGGTATTAAAAAACTGGCGGCGGGCCTGCCAGGGCTGGGTGAGCGACAATTGTTCGGGGTAGGCGGCGGGATTGCCGGCCAGATCAAACGCTTCCACCGACAACATGGCCGAAGCCGTGTGGTGGCCGTGCGTGTCGTATTTTTTGTCGTGATAAAAACGGTTGATTACCACATCGGGTTTCACTTGCCGGTAAGCCCATACCACATCGGAAAGCACCGCGTCTTTGTCCCAGAAAAACAGGGTTTCTTCCGGACTTTTGGAAAAACCAAAGTCGTTGGCGCGGGTGAAAAGTTGTTTGCCGCCATCCACCGAACGCGCCATCAACAGTTCCTGGGTGCGCAACACGCCCAGTAATTCGCGTATTTCCGGGCCGATGAGGTTTTGTCCGCCGTCGCCACGGGTAAGCGAGAGGTAGGTAACGTCGTAATATTTGGCGTTGCGCAGGTAGCTGATCATGCGCGTATTTTCATCGTCGGGGTGCGCAGCCACGTACAGTACGGCGCCCAGTACATTCAATTTTTTGATGGCCAGATGGAGCTCGGCGGCGTCGGGTTTGACGGGTTTTTGAGCCAGTGCAGGGGCGGCGAAAAACAGCAGTGCGAAGAAAACGGCAGGAGAAAGGCGGGGGAAAAGTCGGATCATGTGTAGGTAACGCAAATAGAGCGGAATGAGCGAAATAGCGCGGATTTTGGGGTTGATTGACCGGCGAAAATAGAAAGTTGGCGCTAAGAGCATGTCTAAATTTTTTTCTTCCTGAAAACCAATTCTTTATGAACCTGGCGGCACAAAAAACAAGTTATTTACCTCGGCAAACGCCTTGGTTTTTTGTTTACCCAGAACCATAAATCATTGATTTTCAGTTTGAAAAAATTTTAGACATGCTCTAATTCAGCGGGGAGAACCTGCGAGACACCCGATTTTCACCTTTGTTTATCTTTCTTGAAATTCCTTTAAAGGTTGGACGGCAAACCGGCCTGCACCTTTGTGTTGTAAATGACGAATTAACGTCTAATTACCTTTCACAAAAATTGTTCAAAACAATGAAAAAGATTCTGTTGCTCGCGGCAACGGCCATGCTCCTTATTGCCCATGCCTGTCAGAAAGAAAATGCCTCCGCCGGCATTCATTCGCATGAAATTGCGGAAATGAAACAATACCTCGCCGACACCTACGGTTTTGCCTCGGAAAGCATCGAGGAAGAACACGATCATTTTGTCGTCGAGGGCGACCAACGTTTTGATATGCGTCATTTCTGGGAAAATTTCGCCTATGCAACCGACAATGAATTCATGGTAGACGCCGCTCAACAAAATGAAGTGGCGACAGATCGCAGGCACTACCGTTGGTCGTATCTGGTGACCAACAGCAACAATGTTTTGGTGACCGTCTTGCCCAATGTGCCGCAGGTATGGCGGACGGCTATAACCAAAGCGGTTTCAGACTGGAACGCGCTGAATGGCCGGCTGAAATTTTCTATTCAGTACCGGACAACCATTCAGAACGGGACGGTCAACATTTCGATGAACACCACTTATCTGGATCCCATAGACTACGCCATTGCGGATTATCCGACCTCCAATGGTTACCCCGGAAGGGAAATCCACATTAACCCTGCTTACAACAGCGAGGCAGCCCTGAATGCAAACGGCAAAGTAGGCGTAATCGCCCATGAAATTGGCCATACCCTCGGCATCCGACACACCGATAGCGGACAGGGCTCGCTGATTACCAATGTCAGTTCGACTTGCCGGAACAACACGGACCCCTATTCCGTCATGTCTGCACAAGGCAGTTTTTACTACGGGTTTACGGTGTGCGACAAGGAAGCGTACAAAGCTTTGTATCCGAAGTAATTCATTCGGCCCTCAAAAAAATGGCGCTGCACTCAACTATGAAAGCAGCGCCATTTTTTTTTATCCCTCATCCCTCATCCCTCATCCCTCATCCCTCATCCCTCATCCCTCATCCCTCATCCCTCATCCCTCATCCCTCATCCCTCATCCCTCATCCCTCATCCCTCATCCCTCATCCCT
>JANRLZ010000134.1:0-4660 GCA_033762055.1 Saprospiraceae bacterium | reverse complement strand
CTGTTTCTCGTTCGACACGCGGAAAAGGCCAAAGACGATCCGAAAGATCCTTCGCTGACTGCAGAAGGACAAGCGCGCGCCGAACGATTAGGGCGAATTATGGCAGAAGCCGGTCTCGATTCAGTGTACGCCTCGCCTTACAAACGCACGCAGCTGACGGCAGAACCGGTGATGCGACGTGGAAAAACGCCGCCGGTGATTACCTATCTGCCCGACAAACAGGTTGAATGGACCATGGAACTGCTGGAAAACACAAAAGGAATGCAAATCCTGGTGGTTGGTCACCAGAATACAGTCCCCCAGATGCTCAATCAGCTCAACGGGGAAGGATTTCATTACGAAAACATTGCCGACGCTGATTTTGGGCGTTTTTTTGTCGCCGCTACCCAGGGAATTGGTAAAACAACGGTAATAGAAGCAAGGTACTGAACAGCGTGGGGCGTCCCACGCATTTTGTGTACTACAAATAAAATTACATCACATGTTTGATAACGTAAAATCTTCTTTACAGGCTGAAATCCAGGGCATTCGCGATGCAGGCCTTTACAAACAGGAACGGGTCATCACCACACCACAGGGACCGGTTATCGGCACCACGGTGCAACCTGAAGTGCTCAATTTTTGCGCCAACAACTACCTGGGACTGAGCAGCCACCCGGCGGTGATTGAGGCGGCCATCGAGGCCATTCGTTCGCACGGATACGGCTTGTCGAGCGTGCGTTTTATTTGCGGCACGCAGGATATTCACAAGGAACTGGAGCGTCGAATTGCCGATTTTCTCGGTATGGAAGACACCATTCTTTATGCTGCGGCATTTGATGCCAATGGCGGGCTTTTCGAGCCTTTATTGGGAGAAGAAGACGCCATCATCAGCGACGAACTCAATCATGCCAGCATCATTGACGGTATTCGGCTGTGCAAAGCCAAACGTTTTCGTTACAAACACAACGACATGAATTCGCTGGAGGATTGCCTCAAGGAGGCTGCCGGCGCGCGTCGTAAACTCATATTCACCGATGGTGCTTTCTCCATGGACGGCACCATTGCGCAACTCGATAAAATTTGCGATCTCGCCGAACGCTATCAGGCGATGGTTGGTATTGATGAGTGCCATGCATCCGGATTTTTAGGAAAAACCGGTCGGGGTACCCACGAATATCGCGGCGTGATGGATCGGATTGATATTGTAACCGGCACGCTGGGCAAGGCGCTGGGGGGCGCGAGTGGCGGTTTTACGTCGGCCAAAAAAGAAATTGTTGAAATGCTGCGCCAGCGTTCGCGCCCGTACCTGTTTTCCAATACGGTGGCGCCCAGCATTGTAGGCGCCAGTATCAAAGTACTCGAACTGCTCAGCGGCAGTACGGCCCTGCGCGACAAACTGGAGGCCAATACGAAATATTTCCGCTCGGCCATGACCGCAGCCGGTTTCGATATCATTCCCGGCGAACATCCCATCGTACCCATTATGCTGTACGATGCCCCCCTGGCACAGCAGTTTGCCGCGCGTCTGCTGGATGAGGGTATTTACGTGATCGGGTTCTTTTACCCGGTTGTACCGCAAGGCAAGGCCCGCATCCGTGTCCAGCTTTCTGCCGCCCACGAGCAGCATCACCTCGAACGTGCCGTTGCGGCCTTCACCAAAGTCGGCAAAGAACTCGGAGTTGTTAATTAGGAATGATGAATTATAAATGATGAATGATGAATTTTTTGGGCCTGCTAAAATTCATCATTCATCATTTATAATTCATCATTCTACATTCATCTTCACGATCGCTTCATACACCAGATCCACCGGCAGGCCCATGACATTTTGGAAGGTGCCTTCTATGCGGGTGATTTTGCAATGTCCGATCCAGTCCTGCGCCCCGTAGGAGCCGGCTTTATCGTAAGGTTGCCAGTGTTGGAGGTAGTAATCAATTTCGGCGTCGCTGAGTTCGGCAAACCAGACTTTGGTGTGGCCGGCGAATACTTCCTCTCTTTCTTTCCCCAGCAGGCACACGCCCGTGACGACGGTATGTTGTTTGCCGGATAAATCCCGAAGCATGGCAAAAGCCTCCTCGTAATTGGCCGGTTTGTTGTAAATTTTATGGTCGAGTATGACCGTTGAGTCGGCGCCGAGGATGATTTCGCGGTCGCGGATCAGATGCGCAGCGGCATGTGCCTTGCGTTGGGCCAGCCAGGGCGCTACCAATTCGGGCGACATCTCCGGCGGGAAAGATTCATCAATATCAAAAGCGTGGATGGAGAAACTGAAGCCGGCTTCGTGCAATAACTGGCTGCGGCGCGGACTTTTGGAGGCAAGAATAAGTGGACGAAACATGGTGTGGCGGGCGTTATTTCCCGAAGGGCAAAGTTGCAAAATAGGTTTGGGCGGCGCCCCAAATATCCTCGGGCCAGCAACGCAGCAACAGAAACACGCCACAAAACATGACAACTTTTACCAGCATACTGGCACGCCGGAAATCAGGTTTTCCTTCGGCGCGGTAAATGATGAAGGTCGCGAAAATGGAAGGCAACAACAGCATTGCTGCACCGGCGCCCAGCTGCCAGTCGGGCGCCCCGGTTTGTTGCCAGAAAACCAGCAACAGTCCGATAAATATGCTCAATACCAATCCGATTGCTCCGGCGGGTTTTTTAGCATAACGAGGACCTTTTAGAACGGCCAGGGTGTTGCAGCCACAAGCCGCATCGCCTTGAAAATCTTCGAGATCCTTGATTTGTTCGCGCAGCAGATTCGTGACAAATGCAAACAAGGCGTATAGCCATATCAGGGCAACGGCTTGATGTACCTCGTCGGGACGAACAAAAGAGGTGAGCCAGATGGCGCGTTGTTCGGGCAGCAACATCACGACCGGTACCATAGCACACAGGGCCGACACCATCAAATTACCGATCACAGCCGTGCATTTGAGTGCCCAGGCATACAAAAATAACAAAAAGGAGATGCCTGGAAACAACCACAGTGGCCAGTGATCGTGTGGGCGAAGTTCCTGATCTATCAGCAAAGCCAGCCAATGGGCGGCGCCTACCACCCCGGCGTATAAAAACAGGGCGAAAGAAGGAGGGAAAATCCGCCCCCACACGGCGCGTTCGGGTTTGTTCATCGCATCCATGTGGCGGTCGTAATAGTCGTTGAGGACATATCCGGCCAGGGTAGTGAGCACAGTTGCAATGGCGATGAGCTGAAACGTGCGTTCGGTCAACAACGGAATCCCGCCTGCCTTGAGCAGGGCGGGGCGCAGCACAAACCAGTAAGGTACGTATTGTGTCAGGTACACAATAACGAGGTTCGGCAGCCGCAGCATCCGGACGAACGCGAGGGGGTAATTCACGCTGCGAAAGTAGCAAGCGAGAACAACGTTCTTATCCGGCTTATTGAATTTTTTTGAAGGCGAGCCCGCCGCCCGCCGCTCCGAGGTCGCGGTAGTGCAGTCGTTGGTTGTCACATTGCGTTACAAAATGACACTGCGCTTCGAATTTGCCATTGACAATAGTTTGTTCCAGAAAGCACCAGCCATCGGAGGTATCAGTGTCGCCGGGCTTGCAAACAGGGCTTTGACAGGCGCCATCCACATCAATCATACTTTGAGCGGTCATGTTCCCATTGTTAATATGCCGCATCTGCGTATCGGCAATCTCCAGGATATATTGTGGATCGCTTTCACTTTGCCAGCGACCTTGCAGGGCCCGGAGCAGGTCGTTGGGATCCGGTGCGGATTTGATATCGGAATTTTTTGCTTCTTCAGTAGCGGGTTTTCCTGGTGCCTGGGGGTTGTTCTGACATGAAGCGTACAAGAGCAGCAGCGCGAGGGCCGCTACGACGGATTGTTTGGTCATAACGAGATAATTAGCAGGTTATACAATTCAGACGGGCAAAGTAAAAATAGAATTTTCAAATCCCGGGCGTCCGAGTTTTTAACTGTCTTCCTGCTTGCAAATTTTCTGACAAAGCGCTTACTTGCAAGTTTCGCACCGGTTAACGAGCATGCCGTAGGTTAAATCGGCGGGGAGCAGGATGTTTACCTGCAAGCCGTTGGGCAGATCTTGCAGACCTACTTCAAAATGAATATCTTTTTTATTGTCATACAGCAACCTTTTGTTGTCAGGCAGCAGGGTAAAGTTTGCCCGGTTGGAAAAACAGGCCGGATAGTTGTCGCTGGTAATAACCTCCACCTGATTTCCATTTCTTTGCAAGGCAAATGCGGCGGTATAGTGGCCGTAATCGAATACGATTTTATGTGGTTGGCCGTCTATGGCGAAATAGCGCAGGTTGGTATTTTTCGGGTCGGCATTCACCACGGCATTTTCGGCAAATCTGGCGGCACACCAGTTATCGGGGTCGCGCAATTCCATAATCATCGGACGCTTGCTAAAGACAAAATAGGGCCCCGCCGTCGTTTCGGCTTCCGGTGCAGCAGCCGTGTTTTTTGTACCTTGTCGGCAAGCTGTCAAACAAATTACCGCCAACAGAAAAATCACTTGTTTCATGCCGTCATTACTGTGATTAATGTGATTTGAATGATTTTTTTATCGTTCCTGATATGCAAAAAAACGATTATCACCCTGCAAAGATACTTTTTGTTTAGGGATGAGGGATGAGGGATGAAGGATGAAGTTTTTTTTACAATCCCTCATCCCTCATCCCTCATCCCTCATCCCT
>JANRLZ010000133.1:0-3955 GCA_033762055.1 Saprospiraceae bacterium | reverse complement strand
CCACAAAAATTTGTTAATTTTAGCAAAAATTGGTGATGCAAGTTTTAATTTCGATCAAATACATTGACAATCAATTATTTGTGTAATTTTGAAAAATTCTTCATTAACAAAGTAAATTCAAAAAAAATTGAAGACTCGTTTCGTCCAATTTCTACAAAAAACGCTGTTTGGTAGGCTAAAAACCGTCTTTTGCGGATAAAAACAGCCTTTTTGGCCATTTACAGGACCGTTAAACAATTGTCGGGTAACCTCAACAATGTTCAACAAATCCGGCTTAACTCCGGAGCGAGTTCCACAAATCCGGAACAGATCAGACACTGATTCCCCACACAAGGGGTAGCAGGGCGTACACAAAAAACAGGAGCAGGAGAATAGCTACTGCGTCAAGCAGGAATCCAGCCCTGGCCATATCGCGGGTACTCATGTGTCCTGACGCGTACACGATACTGTTGGGCGCTGTTGCAATGGGCAGACCAAATCCGAAAGAGGCCGCCAAAGTAGCGCTTAGCAACAAGCCAAATGGATGCGCATCAATGCTGCCGGCCAGTGCTGCCAACACAGGCATCATCATGGAAGCGGTGGCAATATTTGAGGCAACTTCGCTGAGTAATACCACTACGGCAAGTACGATGAGCAGGATCAGCACATGCGGCAGGTAACCCAACCCTTCGAGTTGTCCGCCCACCCAAACGGCCAGTCCACTTTGGTCAAAGCCTTTGGCAAGTGCGAGTCCGCCGCCAAACAGGAGGATAATTCCCCAGGGTATTTTGGCGGCCGTCGGCCAGTCGAGCAGCGTGGTGCGTTCATTTTCTTTTCCGGCCGGAATCAAAAAGAAAAGAATGGCGCCCAGCACCGCTATCACGGTATCAGAGCAATAGGCCGGCAGTTTTTCGAGGTTTTCAGGCAGGGCTTGTCCGGCCATGTGCAGGTGAATCCAGGCGTTGAGCGGCTTGTACCAAAGCAACGAGCCGCTGGTCCAGGCGAGAATGACCAGTCCGAACGTCCACATGATCCGTTGTTCAGGGATGCTGACCGGTCCGAGCGCTGCGAGTTGTTCGCGGATATGCGTATGGGTTTCAGGATCGTTTGCATTGCTCTTTCCGAGTGGGAACATACGCACCAGCAATTGCCAGCATGCCAGGAGCAGGCAGAGTGCGAAGGGGAATCCGAAGAGCAGCCATTTGCCGAACGAAACGGTTTCTCCCATTTTTTGCTGGGCGAACGATACAAAGATGGCGTTGGTGGGTGTGCCGATCATCGTCGCCAATCCACCGATAGAACAGGCATAACCTACGCCGAGTAGCAGCGTTTTGGCAAAATTCTTATGTTCTTTGAGCGCGTCGCTTTGGGTGGCAACAGCAACGGCCACCGGGGTCATCATCACGGCAGTGGCAGTATTGGAAATCCACATGGAAATAAAAGCGCTTGCGAGCATAAATCCCAGCACGGTTCGGGAGGGATCTGCGCCGAGCCAGCGCACCATGCGCAGAGCGATGCGGCGATGCAAGTGCCAGCGTTCGATGGATTTGCCCATAAAAAACCCTGCCATGAAGAGATAGATAATCTCGTTGCTGTATTCGGCGGCGATGAGTTTCAGCGGAGCGATACCGGCAAGCGGGAGCAGCACGATCGGGAGCAGCGAAGTCGCCGCCATTTCGATCGGTTCGGTGATCCACCACACTGCAATCCATACGGCAATGCCTGCGGTAATCTGTGCAGACCATGGCATTCCCGCCGGCGCAGGCGCCAGGGCAATCAGGGCGCAAAGCAGGGGGCCTGCGAATAAAGCAATTCTGCGAAAGTTCATAGGGCAATTGTTTCCGGGAGGCAAAGGACGAAATGCCGACGCACATTGCACGGTTTTTAGGGGTAAAACTGCGCAATGCCGTGAAAATTTGGCATCCGATTTTCCTGAAAACAAACGTATTGGACGATTTTTTCTGAATTTAGTGGTCAAGAGGTCATGTTACCCGGTTTTATTTGGTAAAAAAAACAGAATTCATGGGAGCCGAATCAATATTCGTCATTTTTCAGGTTTAGCCGCAAAATGGAAAATTATTATTGGCAAAATCGACACATGCTGCCAAAAGGAAGGGTTGATTTTCCGCCACTATCTGACAAAAACGCTTTATTAACAAAATTTACACAAGTTATTGATGCGAAGCATTGTAAATCATTTTGTCTTGTGGTACCTTTGCCCAACTTTTTGAGACAAAATAAAATTTCACAACCAAACTACGCGCTATGTCTGAGAAATTGGATAAAATTGATTTGAAGATCCTCAAAATCTTGCAAGACAACAGCAAGATCACCAACCTTGACTTGTCGAAGAAAATCGGCCTTTCGCCCGCCCCCACCCTGGAACGCGTAAAAAAACTGGAACAAAGCGATATTATTCAGAGTTACCATGCCCGTGTGAACCCGACACAGATGGGTTTGAATGTTAAAACTTTTGTATTGGTATCTCTGGCCTGGAAAAAAGAAAATGCCCTCAACAGTTTCCTGGAGAAAATCGCCGGCATTGACGAAGTTACCGAATGTTACATTATCACGGGCGAAGCGGATTTTCTGATGAAAATCATTTGCAAAGACATCCCGACCTACGAACAACTGCTCTTTAAAACCATCAGCCAGATCGAAGAAATCGAGCGTTTGAAAACGCTGATGACGCTTTCTACCGTGAAGGACACCAAAGTATTGCCCTTCAATTACGAAAGCGAGCAATAAGAACATGTCTGGAATTCCCTCAATCCGCTACAAGTACCCATTTTAGTTTTGGGCTTCGCCGGATCAGGAAAATCTATTCATATTCCAAGGCGCCCTCACCCCGCCCATTCATCAAAGCCCCTTCGGATGTTTCGTCCGAAGGGGCTTTTTTCGTCCCGACAGCAATTCCCTCGTCCGCCTGGCAGCCCCTGTTTTTAAATCACATTACCGGTT
Organism: Saprospiraceae bacterium; assembly: GCA_033762055.1. Taxonomy (GTDB): domain Bacteria; phylum Bacteroidota; class Bacteroidia; order Chitinophagales; family Saprospiraceae; genus M3007. Next base: position 1,015 of record JANRLZ010000133.1, on the reverse strand, counting down.
TGAAAAAAGTTTTCGGATAATTAATACACGAAATGTTTTTTATTTTCGACATTTGTCAAAACATAACAATACAAAACGTAAATTTCACTTACACATGAAGATTCCACTATGGCTAATTGGCCTGCTGTTCGCAGGCTACACAGCGTGGTGCGTCAACTATTGGCATTGCAATGTATGCCATTGTTGCGACGGCGCCGCTGCTGCGACCAGCGCCGCGGAAACCACGGGCGTTCCTCTTTTTAAATGGAATGCCGACAAGCCCCTTGAGGACGCCAAATTCCCCGACTGGAAAAAAGCCCTGCTATCGCGGGGCGGTCAGGGCGATACGCTGGTAATTACGGGGCATTACCGCGCCAATGAGACCAACGGGGAACAACTGGCCCTGGCCCGCGCCGCTGCCATCCGCGATATGCTGGCGCCCGAATTCCCGGCCAACCGGGTAAAAATCGCCGCCAAACTTGTAGACGACGGCCTGGCCGACGGCGGAGCCGCCATGGAAAGCGCCGACTTCTCCTGGCTGAAAATGATACTCAAAAAAGAAGACAGCGCCGTTATCGAATCCGATAAAGACGTGATACTGCTCTTCCCTTACAATTCGACGGAAAAGGAAAGCGACCCGAAAGTGGACGCCTACCTGAAGGATCTTTGTGAAAAACACAAAACCTCCAATGCCACCTTCGTTGTGGTAGGCCACACCGACGATGTTGGCTCCGACGCCAGCAACATGGCCTTCGGCGCCGCCCGTGCCAAATCGGTGGCCAAAATCCTGATGTCGAACGGCATCGCCGCATCGCGCATCAGTACCAGCTCCAAAGGCGAATCCCAGCCGGTAGCCTCCAACGAAACGGAAGAAGGCCGCCACCAAAACCGCCGGGTCGTCATCACCGTCAACCGTTAAACTTTCAAAACAAACTCAACCATGGTTTCTCATATCCTTTTGAATTGCAGCATCTGGGACAACCTCCCGACTGCCCTTGCCCTCTGTCTGATCCCCTTCCTGCTCGGCTGGCTGGCC
>JANRLZ010000132.1:0-2647 GCA_033762055.1 Saprospiraceae bacterium | reverse complement strand
TGGCCGGAAGTTTCAATTTTCAGGGAGGGGCTGGCTATTTTGACCGCAAAATGTTACAGGTTCCTGGAATTTTTAAAATACGTTTTCAAAGCATTATCAACAAAAAATCATGCGATTTTTAAAAATGTCCAGTAGTATGGGGCATTACATACGCTCAAAAACCATCGCTAAACACTCCTGCTCCAATTAACACTTCGTGGTGATTTTCACAGATCAGCCACTTCATTTCAGGGTCAATTACATAATACTCAAAACTGTAACAGTTGCCGATCAGGCTTTTAAGCACTGCCGGAATACACTCATAAATGGGATAACATGTTTCTGTGTCGTCTTCCACCATCCACCAGACTTTTGGTGTTGCAGCAGGGATATATTGTTCCAGATGCAGATATGGCTGGTGCAAGTGGTCAATTGAAAACGCCGTCACTTTGAAATCTTCCCACCACCAGCGGCGGTCGCCGGAGCGCACAAAATGGAGCAGGCATTCCCGGTAGGTTTTTTCCTGCTCATCCGGCTCCAGTCGTCGTATTTCAGCGGGCGTGTATCCCAGTTCATCAATGGCGGCGCTGATCTGTTCGGTCACTTTTATCATGGTTAATCAGGGGGCGGTCTGTATACCAGCTCTGCTCATTTTTTTTGTGAAAAGACTTATAACAGTTTCTACGACATCAAAAAAAGCAACACAATTTTCACCAAAATAATTCCAGTAACATGTAAAGTTTGTTACTGGTGTTAGTCGGGAAATGGGGCTTAGTTTAGAAACAGCCCACTAATTAAAAATGCTGGGCTTTCAGGTTATTGTTAAAGTCTGGGAAATGGAGAAGCACAGCGTTAGCCGATTCCATTGACGCGTTGGCCCGGGCTTTCTCGCAACGTTCCTCAAATGGGGTGCACGGCCGTGCAAAGGGAATTGTATGGGCTGCTACATTGCCTTCCGATGGCCCTCCGGCGGGTTCTTTAAAGATGGGCAGATCATGTAGCCCCTTACCCGCGATCAATCCGATTTCATTCGTCACCCGGCATGCTTGCCCAATAATTGACCGGGTGAATTTAACGGTCATTCCACCTCCACAAACTTCCATTTTTGCTGCGAAATTCCTGAATACGTTTTTGCTTAACCAGCTCTGAAAGTATCTTTTGGGCGGATGTTTTTTCCACATCGGCCAATATGCTATACTCCTTAAGTGTCAGCGTAGGGTAGCGGGCAAACAGGGCTTCCGGATTTCTATCGTAAGTTTTTGGTACCGCTTCGGGGTATAATGTACGGATGGTTTGTACAAAATTATCGTAAGGCCGTACGCCGTACAACACGAGTTTTTGATCGTTGGCATCGGTAAAAAACAGGGTTGGAAACCCGCGAACCTTCATGCTGCGCGCCAGGGCAAGGTCTTCCTGAAACAAATCGGCAGCCCGGCCTTCCACATCGGCTTTCATCCTGTTGGCGTCAAGTCCCACCTGTTCAGCGGCTTTTTGCAGGTGTTCCCAACGGGTAATATTTTTCTTTTCCATAAACACCATTTCGCGAATGCGCCGCAGAAAAAGAATGGCTTTGTGCGCATCCTGCATTTGTGCCGCTTTGAAAGCGATAGAGGGCGGGTACGAAGAGGGCAGCGGGTCTTCGAGCCACACGTCGCCGTCGATGGGCATTTCATAATGTCCGCTTACCTCGTCCCAGTGATGCGACACATCGGAAGGTTTGCTGATGCCACCGCTGTTGTACACCTCCCACGAAGGCAGCAAACCGCCCATTCGATACTCAATTTCGAGTGCGTCGCCGTATTCCAGTTTCAAACGCCGTAGTTGGGGTTCAATGCCCCAGCAGGAAGAGCAAACTGGATCGGTAAAATAAAGAACCCGGATCGGTTTTTGCGAAGGGGGCAATTCGGGTGTGGCGCCCGGGTGTGTGGAGGATGCCGGCATATCGCAGGCGCCTGCCACCGGGTCGCAAAGGAGCGGGTTGGAATTGTTCATTTTTTGTGCGTGGTTGGGTTCGTGGCAGCCATGGAAGGCGACGAACAAAAAAAGCGGGTAAAAAGGAAATCGGCGCATTGGCAGAACTCGGATACTTTTGCACAAAGGTCTTGCGACTTTCTCACCTGCACAATTAGTCAATAAAACATGACTACCTCACCTGTTTCTATCAGCGATGAAAGTTGCCCGGCACAAGGACTGCTGAAAATGTTGTCGGGCAAATGGAAGCCGCAATTGTTTCGCCTGGCGGCAGAAGGTCCGCTGCGGTTTAATCGTTTGTTGCGGCAACTGCCGGGCGCCAGCAAACAATCGCTCACGGTGGCCCTGCGCGAGCTGGAAGAGGCCGGACTGCTGTTGCGTACGGTGGTTCGGGAGAAACCGCTTCATATCGAATACACACTTTCTGAAAAAGGCTGCGCATTGATCGGTGTTTTCACGACCCTGGAAAACCTGGAGCAATGATATCCTTCCTTAAAAAGGCCCTGCCGCATTGCTGCAACAGGGCCGGTATCAGGCAGTTTATGAAATGTTTGGAGGCTTAGTCGGGATTTTAATTGCTCGTAACCAGATCAATGATAATAATATTCCTGGTTACCCTGAACTGAAAACTGTGCCCGCTGGCCAGTCCGCTAACCGAAGCATTGGTATTGGCGGTGTTGAATTCAGTGACCTGCCG
>JANRLZ010000131.1:0-22086 GCA_033762055.1 Saprospiraceae bacterium | reverse complement strand
GCGATCGCCGCCAGCGCGCGCAGCTGCTCTGACGACAGCACGCCATAGGGAATGGCGACGCGCAGCATCGGCGCATATTTTTGGGCGGGCAGGGTGAATTTGGCTTGCGCGTCGGCTTGCAGGGCGCCGAGCATCAGAAATGGAAGCAAGAGAAGAACCAGTCGTTTTTTCATTCTTTGATTCATGTTAAACAGCAAAATGAGGGACAAAGGTAATGGGTGAGCGGGTTTTTCATTCGGAGCCGCCGGAGTGGCCGCAAAGTTGCGCAAAAAAAACAGCCTCCCGTTTGGAAACGAAGCCTGCGTTTCTACCTTTGCGCGGTTTTTTTAACGGGACGTTAACGAACTTGTGACAAAGTCGTGATTTAAAGAATATCTAAATAAGGTTCCCTTTTCGCGGTTTGTTTTGCAGGCAGCAATCGGTTTTTACCTTTGCGCCGACAAATTTGTGACAATTCATTCACGCCCCCGATAAACGAAAAACTGTGGGTTTATTGCCCGAATTAAGAGAAAATCAACTACCTCCGATATGTTGTTGAAACGCATTTGCTGGGTTTTCACGCTCGTCATTGCCGCCACTGCCTCGCTACATGCAGGCCCTACCAAAGAAGCGGGCAAAGAACTTTTCGTCGCCAACTGCGCCTCTTGTCACAACAAGAATATGAAGGATGACCTCACCGGTCCGGCGCTCGCCGGAACCGAGGAGCGTTGGTCGGCGTACCCGCGCAAGGATCTTTACGCCTGGATTCGCAACTCGCAGGCCCTCATCGCCACCGGTCACCCCCGCGCCAACGAACTGTGGGCAAAGTGGAAGCCGACGCTGATGAACAACTTCCCGGGCCTTACCGACGAGCAAATCGAGAGCATTCTGTTGTACATCAACGATCCGGGTGGCCCGAAACCGCCGCCGGAAGATCCGAACAAGGCTGCGGCCGAAGAGGAAGGCCTGCCCTGGATGTTCATCGGACTGGCCGGTGTGCTGCTGCTGCTGGCGTTTGCGCTCATGCGCATTGTCAACAACCTCGCCAATGTGGCGCGGGTTAAAGAAGGCAAAGCGCCGGAAGAAAAAACCGCCTACCAGTTGCTCACCACGAAAGGCGCCATTGCTTTCCTGGTGTTTGCCACCACGCTGATCTTTGGCTACAAAGCCGTTGACAACGCCACCAAAATGGGCCGCGAACAGGGTTACAAACCCGATCAGCCGATCAATTTCAGCCATAAAATTCACGCGGGCATCAATAAAATTGACTGCCAGTACTGTCACGATACGGCCCGTCGCTCCAAACATTCGGGCATCCCCGGCGCCAATACCTGTATGAACTGCCACACGGCGGTGAAAAAAGGTACGATCAGCGGCACCAGCGAAATCACCAAAATCTACGCCTCCATCGGCTATGACCCCATCGCGGGCAAATACGTGGAGAGCTACGACAACTGGAGTGAAAAACAAATCGAAGACCTCTACAAAAAGTGGATCGGTCAGGAATACATGAGCGCCAACAGCCTCACCGCCCTTGATGAAAACGGCAGGAGTGTGGTGGAAGGCCAGTGGGACGGTATCGTGAAAGCCCTCAAAAACGATTCCAACGGCAAAATTCAGGGCCCGATCGAATGGGTGCGTATCCACAACCTGCCCGATCATGCCTACTTCAACCACGCCCAGCACGTCGCCATCGGCCAGGTGGAATGCCAGAAATGCCACGGCAAGGTGGAAGAAATGGACATCGTGTACCAATACTCCACGCTCGGCATGGGCTGGTGCATCAACTGCCACCGCGAAACCGAAGTGAAATTCAAGGACAACGACTACTACAAACAATACGCCCGCTACCACGAAGAACTCAAAGCAGGAACCCGCGAAAAAGTGACGGTGGAAGACATCGGCGGTTTGGAGTGCCAGAAGTGCCACTACTAATAATGATATTCAATTTCAAAATAATTTGGTTTATGAGAATTACATTTTTGCAAATTCCTTTGATAGGTTCAATTGTATTTAACGCTACATTTGGTGGGGTTAATGCTCAAACAACCACACCGCTTTTCACCACTGCAAATTGGAATGTTAATACGTTAACGACATCTCAATTCCAAAAATTAAACCTCCTCCAATCAAGTTCAAATTACTCTAATATAATATTTGTTGAAGTGGGTGATTTAGAATCATCTCAACAAAATGGGTGGTTAATGATAAACATCCCAGGCACTACTTGTACCCCAATTCTTAAAGCAAAACAAGTGGAATCTTACTCAAATGGGGACTACTATTGGTATGGTGAATATATAAGCGATGGAGGTGATACTGAAGAAGAGTGCTACTGTTACAATGGATCATTAAATATTATGAAGGTGAACGATAATGTTTTTGGAAATATCCTAATTGATGAAACTGTTTATGAACTTCATGATATTGGAGGGGGGAAAAGAGTATTAGCTCAAAGAGTTTATTCTGAAAATATTGGGTACTGTGGGCATGCAAACCCTCAAGCCCCCGGAGAAAACACTGCTGGTGATCAAGGTGTAGAGATGCCTGTTTATGCTTCAAATAGAAGTGAAAGCAGCTGCCCGGTGAAACTTTTGGCACTCTATACTGAATCTGCCCGCGAAAGTGTGCCAAATATAGCTAATACTATTAATATGGTTGTTAATGAGACCAATCAAGCATTCCGCAATAGCGACGTTCAAATCTACGACTTGGAAGTAGTATTAGTCGGGATTCAAGAAATAGATTTTGATGAATCAAATGATATTGGGGCAGATCGGGATGATTTGATTGCAGATAGTGATGTACAAACTTTGAGAAACACTAATAATGCAGATATCGTGATTATTTTTGTGGAATCAGACTATGGAGATGTGTTAGGTATTTCCGGAACATTAACACTTGAATCTGAACGGGCTTACAGCCTTGTCAGGCCGACTCAAACCGCTCACTATGTAGGTTCGCATGAAATCGGCCATCTTTTTGGTTGCCGACATCAACTTGTTTCAGATGACTTTGGACCTATAGAGCATGCGTACCAATTTCTTACCGGCTGCTGGCCGTTTAGAAATAAAAAAAGAACGCTCATGTGGTCACAAGCAAGTGGAAAGCTTGTCCAACACTTTTCTAATCCAAACGTAGAGTATTATTTCGATGGCCCAGTTACGGGATCAACAGATGCAAATAATGCTCAAAATCTCAAAAATAATGCATGTACTGTTGCTAATTTTAGATCTGATGGCGCCATCCCAACTTTAAACGCAAGCATAACTGGAAGTACAAACGCATGCCCATGCTTCAATACGTTACTTGCTGCAAATATATATGGAGGAGTACCCGGAGCGCACACTATTTCATGGAGAACAAGTGTTGACGGGTTTAACTGGAGCGCTGTACAAGGCACACAAACAACTTTTCAAGTTAATGTTCCTTGTACGGAAGGCGATAGAATTTATGTTCAGTTAACCGTCACATCAGTTGATGGACAAACTGATATTGCTTTTTTCTCGGTTAGATCATCCACTACTTGGCCCGGGCAGGAAGAGCCATGTCAAGAAAGAAATTTTAATGAACATTTTTCTGAAGACAGCAAAGGGTTTGAAATAAAGGCTTTCCCATCTCCTGCTAATGATAAAATAAATATTTCCGGATTTTTGAATGAACCCGGACAATATGAAATAGTTTTTCATGATTTATACGGTAAAATCGTGAAAATAGTTAGCTTTTATGCTGATAAAGGAGAGTTCAGTTATCAGTGTGAAGTTCAATCGTTTACTCTTGGTCATTATGTGGCCTCTCTAAGAACACCTATGAAGACTAGTCAAGTTAGATTTCTAAAAATGAATGATTAACCACACTACTGGACATTTTTGTTTCCCGCAGATGAGCGCTGATTGTTTCGCAGATTTGGATAGATTCATTGTCTGCGGAATCCGCTATTAATTTGCGAAAATTTGCGGGAAACGAAAATGTCCAGTAGAGTGATGATTAACTTGACAACATCAGTAATTTTTTAACCATTTGCATCTGATGAATAAGTTACTATTAATCGGCTTTTCATTGATTGTTTTCATTATTGTTTCATGCAATAAGAGTAAAACGGAAGAATTTGATTATTGGGGCGAGGCAACTGCAAAAAAAAATGGGGCAGCGTGGTCAGCGAGACCCAGGTGTTTGATCAATAAACCCTATAATCAGGGCATTGACATTGATTTGGATGTGTTTGATTCAGCCAATTTTATGAAAGAAAGCCTTTTCATTTACAAATTGCCCGATTGGGAAGGAGATTTTGCATTAAGTCTTACGGGCGTGCGGGATGTAGATGATTTGCACGGAGCGGTATATCATAGTTTGGAAGACGACGGGACGGCAGGCGACAGTTACGATTTGCTCGAAGGCATCGTGGAAAATCATCTGAAAATTACGCGGAAAAAAGGCGACGAGTATTGGGGCGAGTTTCAGGCGGCCTTTGTGAAAACTACGGCATTTGGAGAACAAGACCCGACGGCGCCTGATACGGTTGTTTTCACAGAAGGCAGGTTTCATGTAAAATTGAAAGAGTAACCCGCATCAAACCAGATTAAACCATCAAAATTGAACATTTTTGGGTTTTTCCCAGCAAAATAAGTCACTAGTCATCAACCTAGTATATGCACCACGATAATGGCATTTGGGTAAGCACTGAAGATTTGATGCGCGAAGAATCATTCGTGCAATCCTCCCAGCGAGAGTTTTCGGTGGAAAATATGGACCAAACCGACGGCAAATGGCAGGCCAGCCGCCGCGACTTTTTGAAACTCATGGGATTTGGCCTCGGCGCGGCAACCATTGCCGCCTCCTGCGAAATTCCGGTTAAAAAAGCGGTTCCCTACGTCACCAAACCCGACGAAATTGTACCGGGCGTTGCCAATTATTTTGCTTCCTCTTTTGTAGAAGGCGGCGATTACTGCGCCGTGCTGGTAAAAACCCGCGAAGGCCGCCCGATCAAAATCGAAGGCAATACCCTGAGCGGCGCTACCAACGGCGGCACTTCCGCCCGCGCACAAGCTTCGGTGCTGAGCCTCTATGATGTCCGCCGTATCCAGCATGCCGGCAAGGTAGCAGGTGATAAAGTGGAAAAAATGGAGTGGGACGCGCTCGACCGCGAAGTGAAATCCAAACTTGCCGCCGGCAATGTGCGTGTGATCACCGGCACCCGGATCAGTCCCACCGCCGATAAAGCGCTGGCTGAATTCGTGGCCAAATACCCGGGCACAACCGTTACCAGCTACGATGCCGTTTCATCGGCGGCGCTGCTCGAAGCCAATGAAAAATGCTTTGGCTACCGCGCATTCCCGCATTATAAATTCGACGAAGCCACGGTGATCTGTTCCTTCGGCGCTGACTTCCTCGGTACCTGGGGCAACCCGGTTCAGCAGGCCCGCGATTACGCCAAAGGCCGCAAAATCGCCGGAAGCAAGTCCAAAAAAATGTCGCGCCACTATCAGGTGGAAGGCTATATGTCGCTCACCGGATCGAATGCCGACAACCGCATTCAAATCCGTCCGAGTGAAATGGGCGCCGCCATCGCAGCATTGTACGCCGAAATTTCCGGCAACGGCGGCGGTCCCAAACTGAACGACAAGGCTGCTGCCGCTATGAAAAAAGTAGCGCGCGACCTGCAATCCGCCCGCGGTAAATCCATTGTGGTGTCGGGTTCGAACAACGTAGCCGAACAGGTGATCGTGAACAAGATCAACGAGATGCTCGGCAACCTGAACAACACGATTGATTTCAACGGCGCCACGTTTACCCGTCAGGGCGATGAGCGCAACGTGGAAAAACTCATCGGCGAAATGAACGGCGGACAGGTGTCCACGATCATCGTATGGGGCGCCAACCCGGCCTGGGAGTTGCCCAATGCCGAGGCCTTCAAGGCCGCCTTTGCCAAAGTAGGAACGCGTATTTCGCTCAACAGCAATCTGGACGAAACCACCCTGCTTTGCACCCACGCCGCACCGACCAGCCATTACCTTGAATCATGGGGCGACGCCCAGCCCAAGGCAGGTCGTTACAGCCTGATTCAGCCGACTATTGCGCCGCTTTTTGCCACTCGCCAGGCCGAGCATTCCCTGCTCGTTTGGTCGGAAAGCGCCAATCTGAACAACAATGCGGAACAACCGTATTACGAATACCTCAAAGCCAACTGGCAAAATAACATCGGCGCCGGCCAGACAAAATACCTGAGCCAGGATGCCTTCTGGGAAATGAGTCTGCACGACGGGGTGTACGAAAATGCGCCGCACGATATTACCGCCGTATTCAACGCGGGCGTATCGGTGGATGCCGGCAGCGTTTCCAAACCTTCGACTTCCGAACTCGAAATTTCCTTCTACGAAACCGTCAATATCGGCGGTGGCCAGTACGCCCACAACCCCTGGTTGCAAGAGATGCCCGACCCGGTGACACGCACCGTTTGGGGCAACTACCTCAGCATCCCGGTAGAATGGGACGGGGTGAATCACATCAACGGCTGGAAAAACCTCAACGACGGCGACGAAGTGGAGGTGGAAGTAAACGGCCAGAAATTCACCTGCGCCGTAGTACGCAACTTCGGTCAAACACCCGGCACGGTTGCTCTTGCACTTGGCTACGGTCGTACCGCAGGCGGCAGCGGTGTTGGTTATGGCGTGAATGTTTACCCGGCGCTTAAATCGGAAAACGGCCTCACCCAATACTATGCCACCGACGTTAAAGTGACGCCGACAGGTACGGTAGATAAAGATTTTGCCTGCGTACAACACCACCACACGATGGGGGTTACCGACATGGGCAAGGAAGAAGGCAAGGTGATCAATGTGGACGAAAAGACGCTTGGTCACAAAGGTTTCCAGGGTTCTTTGACCAACCGTTCGATCATTTTCCAGACCAACGTCAAAGACCTGCAAACCCTCGAACACAAACTCGGGGAATTCCACGAAGAAGCCGAACACCTCAACTCACAAACCCTGTATCCCGATACGGCCGAGTACTTTGGCGCCGGACTGAAATGGGGGATGTATGTTGACCTCAATTCCTGCATCGGCTGCGGCGCCTGTCAGGTGGCCTGCGTGAGCGAAAACAACGTGCCGGTGGTAGGTAAAAAAGAAGTGGCGCGCCACCACGAAATGACCTGGTTGCGCATTGACCGCTACTTCTACGGCGAATTCCAGAACCCGAAGGTGGTGTACCAGCCGATGATGTGCCAGCACTGCGACAACGCGCCCTGCGAAAACGTTTGTCCGGTAAACGCTACCAACCACTCGATGGAAGGCATCAACCAGATGGCTTACAACCGCTGTATCGGTACCCGCTACTGCGCCAATAACTGTCCGTACAAAGTACGCCGTTTCAACTGGCTCGACTATACCACGGCCGACGTATGGCCTTCCAACGAAGAGCGCGTATTTACGGTAGAAGGAGAAGATCGTCCGTACTACGCCGACAACCTGCTTCGCATGGTATTGAACCCCGACGTAACGGTTCGTACCCGCGGGGTGATTGAAAAATGCTCTTTCTGCGTACAACGTATTCAGGAAGGCAAGTTGACGGCCAAGAAAGAAGGTCGCGCGGTGCAGGACAACGATGTGCGCACTGCTTGCCAAACGGCTTGTCCGACCGGCGCCATCATTTTCGGCAACGTCAACAACCCGAACAGCGAAATCAGCAAAGCCGGCAAAGCGGCAGGTGCATTGGCCTACGAAGTGCTCGAAGAAATCAACGTGCGCCCGGGAGTACAATACACCGCCAAAATACACAACGCAAACGAAGAACTCTTTTCTTGAATGATAAATGATGAACTTACAATGATGAATGATAAATGATAAATGATGAATTTTCGCTCCTTAATCGCAGCATTTATCATTCATCATTTATAATTCATCATTGTAAAATTCATCATCCATAACTAAATAATTATGTCTCAACCAGTAGCGCCCGTTCGGCACATATTGATTGAAGGGAACAAATCCTACCACAACATTACCGAGGATTTGGTATCTCCCACCGAAAAAGCCCCCTCGCGGGAATGGATGATTGCGTTTTCGCTGTCGGCCATTTTCCTTGGACTGTACATCTTTGCCATCGTCTGGACGGTGTGGAAAGGGATCGGCGAATGGGGCGCCAACCGTACCATTAACTGGGCCTGGGACATCACCAACTTCGTGTGGTGGATCGGTATCGGTCACGCAGGAACGCTGATTTCGGCCATTCTGCTGTTGTTCCGCCAACGCTGGCGGACGGGCGTAAACCGCGCTGCAGAGGCCATGACGATCTTTGCCGTTATCTGTGCCGGTCAGTTCCCGATTTTCCACATGGGACGTGTATGGCTGGCCTTCTTTATCTTCCCCTTCCCCAATACGCGCGGCCCGCTGTGGACCAACTTCAACTCGCCGCTGTTGTGGGACGTATTCGCCATCTCGACCTACTTCTCGGTTTCCTTGTTGTTCTGGTACACGGGCCTGGTTCCCGACCTTGCTACCGTACGCGACCGTGCCAAGGGTTTCCGCCGTAAAATGTACGAGATTTTCTCGTTTGGCTGGACCGGCAGCGCCAAGCACTGGCAGCGTTGGGAAGCCTTGTCGCTGGTTTTGGCCGGTATTTCCACGCCGCTTGTATTGTCGGTTCACACGATCGTATCGTTCGACTTCGCCACTTCGGTGGTACCAGGCTGGCACACCACCATTTTCCCGCCCTATTTCGTTGCCGGCGCTATCTTCTCCGGTTTTGCCATGGTACAAACACTGATGGTAATTACCCGAAAAGTGTTGAAACTGGAAGAGTATATCACGATCAATCACATTGAGTCCATGAACAAGGTAATCGTGCTCACGGGTACGATTGTCGGGGTGGCTTACCTCACTGAATTGTTCATCGCCTGGTATTCCGGTTATATTTACGAGCAATTTGCCTTCTATAACCGCGTATTCGGTATTTACTGGTGGTCGTATTTCGGCATGATGTTCTGCAACGTGGTGGCGCCCCAGGTGTTCTGGTCGCGTAAAATCCGCCGCAGCATCTGGTGGACGTTCTTCCTTTCCATCGTGATCAATGTGGGCATGTGGTTTGAACGTTTTGTAATTATTGCCACCACGCTGGCGCGCGACTTTTTGCCCTCTTCCTGGAGTTACTACCGCCCGACCTGGGTCGAGATTGCCATCTTCACCGGCACCATAGGCTTGTTCTTCTTCTGCTACCTCATCTTCACGCGCGTTGCGCCGGTGGTGGCTATTGCAGAGGTAAAATCCATCCTGAAAGTAGCCGGCGACCAGTATATTGGTCCGGATGCGAAGCATGGACATGGCCACGGTGAAAAAGCCAAACACGAGCACTGATCCCCGTTTTCAATTCCGTCGCGGTTTTGAAAAAACGAAATCAACCACTTAACATTCATCATTCATCAATACGGATAAATGGCTGCTGAAAGTACCAAAGTTCTTTACGGACTTTACAACGACGAAGAAGATCTGAAAGGCGCGGTGAAAGCCGCCAATGCAGCGCATCTCGACATCATGGATGTGTTCACGCCGTTCCCTGTGCACGGTCTGGACCCCATTTTGGGGCTGAAAGAAAGCCGGTTGCACTACCTTGGCTTTATTTACGGCGCAACGGGCGCACTCTTTGGTTTCCTCGCCATGACCTGGATTTTTACCAGCGACTGGCCCACGATGTTCGGCGGCAAGCCTTACTGGTCGGTGCCGGCGTTCATCCCGATTACTTTCGAGATGACGGTGTTGTTCTCCGCCTGGGGTATGACCATTACGTTTTATACCATCTGCGGTATGTGGCCCGGGGTAAAAGCAAAAACGCTTGATCACCGTATTACCGACGACAAGTTTTGTATCGCATTCGATGTGACGGATGCTTCCGACAGTTCGGTGGATACGCTCAAAGGGTTTTTCAAGAACACGCACGCCGAAGAGGTGAATGTGAAAACGATGTAGGCGTTTTGCCGGCGGTAAAGCCGTTCGGCGCAAACTCAAATCAACGAATTCAACAAAATTATGAAATACGCAATTGGCGCAATACTTGGGGTTGCCTTCTTTGCATGGTGCTTTTCGCTTTGTTCGCCTGCCGGCAAAAACAAAACCGGACACGAGTACATGCCCGACATGTATCACCCCGTGAGTTATGAAGCCAACCAGTACAGTGCCTATTACTGGAACCACTGGGATGGTGAAGAACAGGGACAAGCCTACAGCAAGGCGCAGCTTTCGCAGCCTCGTGCAACGGTAAACGGAACAATTCCGCGCGGCTACACGGCCGTGTATCACACCGATGCGAGTGCGCTCGATATTATCCGGGGTAAAAACGCCTCCAACGCCATTGCCGCACCGGTGAACGGCGCCGCGCCCTTTACCTACGTCAATACCGAAGACGACCGCCTGCGTTGCGAAAAGGAAATGGTAAACAACCCGTTCCCGATCACCAAAGCAGGCATGGAGCGCGCCAAACCGCTCTATGATGTGTACTGCGGCGTTTGTCACGGCGTAAAAGGCGACGGCCAGGGGCCGCTCGTAACGGTACCGGATGCCAAATACCCGGCTGCACCGAAAAACCTCATCGGCGACGACATGATTGCCGCCGGCAACGGTCGCTTCTACTTCGCCATGATACACGGTAAAAACGTGATGGGTGGCTATGCCGACAAACTGTCGTACGAAGAACGCTGGCAAGTATTGCACTATATCCGCTCGCTGCAGGCCAAGGCCAAAAACCTGGAATACAGCGAAACAGCCAATACCCTGAGCAACATTGAAAAACCGGCCAAAGGCACGGCCACCGGGCCGGGTCGCAGCGCACCGGCAGCACCGGCTCCGGCTCCTGCGGCGAATTAATCTTTTGGCAAAATTGCTTTTCCGACACAGGAAAAACCAACAACATCGAACAAAAAATCGGCTAAGCCCGACCTTGCGATATGAACCTGAATACGCAATTTGTATTTCAAAATAAAACCAAAACCCTGCTGATCGGCGGAATGGTTTTGGGTGCGGTATGCCTTGGCATCACGTTCTTCAACGACGATGAATACCACACGCGTTTCTGGACCAACTGGCTGCACAACTCGGTGTTCTTCACGGGCATCGCGTTTATGTCCATGTTCTTCCTTTCTGCGCAAATCACCGCCTTTGCCGGCTGGAATTCCGTGGTGCGTCGCGTCTGGGAAGCCATGAGCCAGTTCATGTGGGTCGGTCTGATCCTGATGGGCGTCATTGCCCTCGGTGTTTGGGGCCATTTCCATCACCTCTACCACTGGAACGACCCGCACCTCAACATCAGCGACCCTTCGGCGCCGCATTATGATCGCATTATCGCGGGCAAAAAGAGTTTCCTTAACCCGGTGTGGTTTACCGTAGGCACCATCGGCTTCCTGCTGGTCTGGTATTTCTGGGCAAAAAATCTGCGCCAGGCTTCGGTGGATCAGGACACGAAGGAAACGGCCGATTTCAAATATTACAAGATTCAGCGCAAGTGGGCGGCTTCTTTCCTCCCGCTGGGCGGCTTCCTCAGCACGGTATTCCTGTGGCAGTCGGTAATGTCCATCGATCCGCACTGGTACAGCACCATGTTTGCCTGGTACTCGATGGTTTCGATGTGGCTCGGCGCCATTTCGATGACCGTCATGCTCATCATTTACCTCAAATCGCTGGGCTATCTCGAATACGTTACACAAAATCACCTGCACGATATTGGCAAGTTCCTGTTTGGTATTTCGGTGTTCTGGACTTACCTCTGGTTCGACCAGTTCATGTTGATCTGGTACGCCAACAACGGGGAGGAAACGATTTACTTCAACGAGCGCATGACGCACTACCCGGTATTGTTCTGGGGCAACCTGCTGCTCAACTTCGTAACGCCCTTCCTTATCCTGATGCGCAATGATACCAAGCGCAAGTTCGGTACCATGTTCTTCGTAGCGCTTATCGTCTTCTTCGGTCACTGGTGGGATTATTTCTACATGATCAAACCGGGCGCCCGCATCGCGGCTACCGAAGCAAAAGAACTGGCAGAAGGCGGTCACCATGGCGACAGCCACAGCAGTACTACCACCGCACCGTCCACTGAAACCAAACACGAAGAACCGGCTGCTGAAACGACCACACAAGAAACGCCGGCCGAAGCCACCCACGGTGAAGCAGCGCATGGCGATACCACGCACAGCCACGCAGCCGATGCCACGCACAGCGAAGCCGCCGACTCTACCGCACATCCGACAGAAACGCCGGCAGAGGCTAGCGCATCCGATGAGCCGCACGGCGATGGCGCCGATGCCCATCATGGCGACGGTCACCACGATGCCAGACCCTTCAAACTGGGCTTTACCATCCCGGGTTTGGAAGAATTGGGTATCCTGATCGGCTTCCTGAGCCTGTTCCTGTTCTTCTTCTTCAACCAGTTGTCGAAAGCTTCACTGGTGCCGATGAAAGACCCGTACCTCGACGAAAGCCTCCACCATGACACCGGCGCGCTGATTGAAGGCGAAGGAGACGGTGGCCACCATTGAGGTGGGGAAGGGGTTTATGGGGTTTAGAGAGGTTTATGGGGTTTATTTGATGGAAAAACTGGATTCTGATAACCAATGAACGACTGGTGTTGAATGAAAAAATAACGAGGTGTCGTGTTTGGGCAAATGAGAAAAAAATGACATTTCCCTGTTGAACAAAAGATGCTTTGAAACATTCATTATCAGCACGTTGACTCAAAGAAAAAAAAGCAACAATGACTTCGCTCATCGTACTATTTTGCACCATCCTGATTGCCGTTGTACTGGTACAAATCGGGAAAGTTTATGAACTGACCAACGTCATCAAAGGCGAGCAACAGGTGTTGCGCGACAACAGCAAGTGGAACGGCTGGTTTTCACTGGTCTTCCTCGTTGTATTCCTGGTTGGCGTATTCTGGTCGGCCTGGGGTTACAAAAACGTCATGCTGGGTTATGGCCCGCACGAATCGGCTTCTGCGCATGGCAGTATGCTGGATGCAATGTTCAATATTACGCTGGTACTGACCGGCATCGTGTTTGTGCTTTGCCACATTGCACTTTTCTGGTTTGCTTATAAATACCGCTATCAGGAAGGGCGCAAAGCCAAGTTTATCCCGCACGACAACCGCCTTGAAATCTGGTGGACGGCCATTCCCGCCGTGGTGATGACCGTGCTCGTGGTACGTGGCCTCAATGCCTGGAATACGGTAATGGCCGATGTAAAGGAAGGCGAAGATTACATGGAAATAGAAGCCACCGGACAACAATTCGGCTGGACGATCCGCTACCCCGGTGAAGACGGAAAAATCGGTACACGCGACTACAAACTGACCACCGGCGCCAATACGCTGGGCATGGATTTCACCGACGCCAAAACCTGGGACGACGTGATTCCAGGCGAGGCGCTCTACCTGCCGGTTGGCAAAAAAGTGCGCGTGCGTATTATTGCCAAAGACGTTTTGCACAACTTCGACCTGCCGCACTTCCGCGTGAAAATGGACGCTGTGCCGGGCCTGCCCACCTACTTTGTGTTTACGCCGACCAAAACCACGGCGCAATACCGCGAAGAACTCCGCAAATATCCTGAATACAACCAGCCTTTCGATCCGACCGATCCGACCGGCCCGAAACGCTGGGAGAAATTCGATTACGAACTGGCTTGTGCCGAATTGTGCGGCAAAGGCCACTACTCGATGCGTCGCGTATTTAAAATCGTAACGCAGGAAGAGTACGACGCCTGGCTCAAACAACAAAAATCGTTCTATCTCACGGAAATCCGCGGCAAGGACGAAGACCCGAACAAAGACAAGGTGCTTGACATTGAAATACGCGAACGCGCCAAATCCTTTGGCGAAAACGTGAAAAAAGCCGTCGAAGCAACCGATGCAAAAGATAAAACCCTGACCCTGCAGCACATCAATTTTGAAACCGGCTCGGCCACGTTGACCGCCAACAGCAAATACGAACTCGATAACCTGGTGACGGCGCTCAACGCCTATCCCACCATGCGTATCGAAGTGGCAGGCCACACCGATAATGTGGGCGACCCGGCACAAAACCAGGCGCTGTCGGCCTCGCGCGCTGCGTCGGTGGTGAAATACCTGACCGATCGGGGCATTTCGGGCGGACGATTGAACCCGCGCGGCTATGGCGATACCAAACCGCTGGCGCCCAACGACACGCCTGAAAACCGGGCCAAGAACCGCAGAACGGAATTTACCATTCTTTGAACGATCCCCTAAAAATTCAATGTTTTGATACACAGAATAAAATGAATCACGTACTCAAAATTGTGATCTGGGTTTTTCTTTCCATCCTTTTAATTTTTTTGGGATGTGGTAAGGAACCTCATTGCGGAGGTTATTCCGTAGCGGATTCTTATTTCTCCTTTAAGTTGGTTGATAGAACAGGTGCAAATTTGATCGCAAAGTGGGGGGCATATTATCTTTCTGATTCTGTTTTTTTGGTAAAAAAAGATGGTTCTTTGCCAAATGATTTAGAAATCGTGGAGAATGGAAGAATCACTTTTTATATCCCTGATAGTGAACAAGAAGCTGTGGATTCGATAGTGACCAAGGAGTATCTATTATTACTCCCTGATATTAGCGGAAATCCTTCGCAGGATGTTGATACACTAATGTTTAAATACCGATTTGACAATGGAGGATGCTACTTGAATTTTCAAGCATTTTTTAATGATAGCTTATATCATAATGGACCATTTAACCCAACAATTTCTTTTGTGAAATTTTAAACTCTAACACAATGTGTACTAAATTTTTTGCTATTGTTTCTATGATTTTGATTAACTGGGGCGTACTTTTTTCCCAAACGGTATCTGTTAATACTTGTAAGACGATTGAAAAGACAGATGAAGAAATGGAACTATTACCATGGTACGGAAATAACTCATTTTTAGATGATATTCATGAATTAGCTGGTGACCTTTTCTATGATAATAATTCAATAATAGAAAGGGATGCTGCTGCTTGTCCTGACATTGAAGAGGGTTGGCTAATTCCAGTTAGATTTTGGATTTATATTGAGGAAAATGAAGACGAGTTATTGATACCAGATGAAAGAGATATGCAAAGGTTGACGGATCGGATTAATTTTTTGTATAATAGTAATGGCATTAACCTTAGATTTTTTATGATTTGTCCTACTTACATAACAGATAATGATATGGCAAACGCAACCAATTGGGATGCATTTGCAGCTACATGGAATGGTGGAAATTCAGACCCAAACTCAATAAATGTGCATCTTGTTAAAACTTTTGATGGCGGGGTATATAATTCATTGGTTGATATTATTGTAGTGGATAGAGAAGCTCTTACAAATTCAGGCGCCTCGATATTGGCACATGAAATAGGCCACTACTTTGGGCTTGAACACACTCATAGAGGATCAGAGAAGGGCAAATGTGGAGCTGAATGTGTAAGTAGGAGTAGAAATTTTCCTGCTATTTGTTTTCCAAGAACAGGAAAGATGTGTGAAAAGAATGGTGATGGCTTGTGTGACACTCCAGCTGATCCCAAATTGTCATCGTCTAAAGTTAATAGCGACTGTATTTATACTACTGGAGAAGTTGATGCATTTGGAGATGTTTTCACTCCTGATGAAAGAAATATTATGTCTTACACCAGACAAACTTGTAGAGATGCCTTTTCAGTAGGTCAAATAAACTCAATAGCGTATAGCCTTCTAACTATTAGAACCGACTTCCAAACAATTGATGCGAATGAAACAGACCCTGATAAATATGAACCCGATGATACCGATTTTCCGGGTGTCCCACGAACTATTTTAGTCGGAGAGACTCAATGTCATTCTTTTTACGATATGATTGAATGTCAAGACCCAGTTGACTGGTTAGTAATCACTCAAGGGGTAATTGGTAATTATAGAATAATTGTGGAAGATGTATCTAATTCACCATACCCGGTAGAAACTATCAGAGTTTGGCACATTGGCTCTGATTTGAGAAGTTCATCAGAAGTTCAGACAACAATCTCCACATTTGGAGCATTGAGTATTGTTGAATTCCCTTGTTCAGAATTTTCCTTTGGATTATTAGTTGAAGTAGTTAGGAAAAGTGATGTGACAGAAGGGAAATATACGATATCATTGACTTCTACTTCCGATATGAGCATTGAGGGGAGTGACTTGATTTGTAACGGTGCTTCATTTTCTGTGAATAATTTACCACTCGGGGCAAATGTGATTTGGACATCAAGCCCCAACATTACATTAGGTGGGGGGACAACTAATGGGACTACTGTTATTAATTCTTTCGTCAGCGGAACGCCACCTTACTGGATTGAAGCAACTGTAGTTGCAGGGGGCTGTGTTCAAACAATTCGAAAATCATTTTCTGGATTGGATTTACAAGATTTTTTCATTGTGCCGGAAACTCCTGCATGTTATCCAGGTACAGGGCTTTACAGTATTTCAAGTACTGCAAATGGAGTAACCTATAACTGGACATGTCAAGGAACACCGTGTGGAACCATTATTCCTTTGGGTAATGGCGAAGCAGCCCAAGTGCTTCCAGATGGTACTGGTGCAATGACATTGGTGGTTACTGCCCAAGATGTTTGTGGGAATACATTAACTAAAACTAAGGCGATAAATGTTGGGCCTTGCAGAAATCAACTGGAAAATATTATTATTGCTCCCAACCCGACTACAAGTGGCATTATTGATATTACGATACAAGATACATACCTTACCGAGGGTACATACCTTGTTTTCGTTGCGAATCAAATGTCTGAAATCAAATACCAGGGTGAAAAAACCACTAAGCAATTTTCACTCAATCTAAGCGAATTGCCCAACGGGATTTTTTACCTTCATCTGTACAGAGAGGAGATTTCTGGTACTGCATCATTCGTGATCAACAAATAAAAATCATCATCAAGCGATATGGCACACGTCACAACCGTCGCAGAAACATTGGAAGATAAACTCACGCAGGAACTGGGCTACAACGACCATTTCCATGACCACCATCATGGGGATAAGTACCAGTCGAACTTCCTGACGACGTATATCTTCAGTACCGACCACAAGATCATTGGTCGTCAGTTCCTCATCACGGGTATTTTCTGGGCGCTGGTGGGCGCGGCAATGTCCATCGTCTTCCGCCTCCAGTTAGGTTTTCCGGAAGCCGACCTGGCCTGGCTCCGTCCGATCCTCGGCAAGTGGATTCAGGTGAACGATGCCGGTATCGGCAAACTTGACCCCGAATTTTACTACGCTTTGGTGACGATGCACGGCACCATCCTGGTGTTCTTCGTACTCACGGCCGGCTTGAGCGGTACTTTTGCCAACCTGCTTATTCCGTTACAGGTAGGCGCCCGTGACATGGCTTCGCCGCTGCTGAATGCCTTCTCCTACTGGTTCTTTTTCCTGGCCGGTGTGGTGATGTTTATCTCGTTGTTCCTCAGCACCGGACCCTTCTCGGGGGGCTGGACCGCCTATCCGCCGCTTAGCGCCTTGCCGCAGGCTTCGGATGGTTCGGGCGCCGGTATGACTTTGTGGATTGTCTCGATGGCGCTCTTTGTGGTGTCGTCGCTGCTGGGTGGTATCAACTATATTACGACCATCCTCAACCTGCGCACCAAGGGCATGAGCCTCTGGCGGATGCCGCTCCCGATGTGGGCGATATTTGTAACGGCCATCCTGGGCGTATTGTCGTTCCCGGTATTGTTGTCGGGGGTACTGCTGCTGATGTTCGACCGCAGTCTTGGCACTTCGTTCTACCTGAGTGAAATCGTGGTAGGCGGTGAAATTCTCGACCGTATCGGCGGCAGCCCGATTCTGTTTCAGCACCTTTTCTGGGTCCTGGGACACCCGGAGGTGTACATCATCATCTTGCCGGCGATGGGTATTGTATCCGAAGTTTTGTCGGTGCATTCCCGTAAACCGATTTTTGGTTACACGGCGATGGTATATTCCATCCTGGCCATTGGTTTCCTGGCCTTTATCGTGTGGGCGCACCACATGTTCATGGCCGGGGTGAATCCGTTTATTTCCAACTTCTTTGTCATATTTACCCTGATTATCGCGGTACCCTCTGCGGTAAAGGTGTTCAACTGGATCGGCACCATTTACGGTTCGAATTTCCGGTTCAACGCCGCCAGCCTTTTCGGGGTGGGCTTTGTTTCGATGTTCATCTCCGGCGGTCTGACCGGTATTTTCCTTGGCAACTCCGCTATTGACATTCCCTTGCACGACACCTACTTTGTGGTGGCGCACTTCCACATTGTGATGGGGGTCGCGGCATTCTTCGGGATGTTTGCGGGTGTGTACCACTGGTTCCCGAAAATGTTCGGCCGTTTTATGAACGAGACGTTGGGCAAGATACACTTCTGGGGTACCTTGATCGGTGCGTATGCCATTTTCTGGCCGATGCACTACACGGGTATGGCAGGGGTTCCGCGCCGTTACTACGACGGTGGCGCTTCGTTTGATGCGTTCCGTCACTTCGAGGATTTGAACCAGTTCATTACGGTAGCGGCAATTTTTGTGTTCTTCCTGCAGATCATGTTTGTGGTCAACTTCTTCTACTCGATTTTCAGCGGTAAAAAGATGACGACAAAAAATCCCTGGGGTTCCAACTCGCTGGAATGGACAACGCCGATCAATCCGGGTCACGGCAACTGGCCGGGCAACATCCCGACTGTGCAGCGCTGGGCCTACGACTACGGCAAAGGCGGTGAGGAATTTATCCCGCAATACGTGCCTTTGAAAGAAGGAGAAAAAGACCAGGGACACTAATCATTATTGATGAATGGCTTGTGTTTCACGGGCCGATAACTTTGAAAAATGAATTCTGCGAAGCAGGTATCAATTTTTGGGGGTTTACGGCAAGCCGTGACGGATTTTGGATTGCTGGTCAAATTCAAATTGACGCTGTTAGTTCTTTTCTCTGCGGTAATGTCTTATGCCATTGTGTGTGAAGGCGCGGTGAGTTGGGGGGCCATGTTGTTGCTGGCGGTAGGCGGTTTTTTGGTAACGGGTTCGGCCAATGCGTTGAATCAGGTACTCGAACGCGACTACGACCGGCTCATGCCCCGCACGGCCAACCGGCCGGTAGTAACCGGACGGATGAGCGTTTCGACAGCGGTGTTGCTGGCGGGTTTGATGGCAATGTTCGGAATTACCATGTTGTCGGTGTTCAATCCACTGGCCGGTTTTCTCGGAACGCTCTCGCTCATCAGTTACGCCTTTGTGTACACCCCGATGAAGCGGTCTACCCCGCTGGCGGTGGTGGTAGGCGCGATACCGGGCGCTTTGCCGCTGGTAATTGGTTGTGTAGCGCATGAGGGCTACATCTCGCCCATGGCCTGGATGTTGTTTGCCTTGCAGTTTCTGTGGCAATTCCCGCACTTCTGGGCAGTGGCCTGGCTGGCAGACGAAGACTATAAAAAAGCAGGGTTTTATCTTTTGCCATCCAAAAACGGGGTGAAAGACCAAACGACCGGTTTGCTTTCGTTTGTGTTCTGTTTGCTGATGGTGGGAAGCGCCCTGTTGAGTTACGGATTGGGTTATGTGGGAATTTGGGCGACGGCGGTATTAGTGACACTGAATGTTTACTGGGCCTGGTATTGCTGGCAATTGTACAAAACCTGTGAACGAACGGCCGCGCGGAAGCAAATGTTTGTATCATTTATGCACCTTCCTTTGTCGCTGATTGTGCTGTTGATGGACAAGGTGTGGTAAGGAACTGTTTTAAAACAGTTTCTAAAGACAAATTTAACCTATGGCTGCTATCAGACACGAATACAACCAAAGCAAAATCCATCCGCAGAAATTTGCGCTATGGGTGGCGATTGGTTCCATAATTATGATGTTTGCGGCTTTTACGAGCGCTTACGTGGTGCGACGGGCCGCAGGAAACTGGCTGGAATTCAAATTACCCGACCTGTTCATGCTGAATACGGTGGTAATTTTACTGAGCAGTGTTACACTGCATGTTGCCTACAAGGCATTTCAAAGGGGCAAAGAACAAGGGTATAAGCTTGGTTTGATCGCGACGTTTGTGTTGGGTTTGTTGTTTGTGGTGCTGCAATATAAGGGCTGGGAAGCGCTGACGGCGATGGGCGCCACTTTTACGGTTAATCCGTCGAGTTCGTTCATTTATGTGTTGTCGGGCTTGCATGCGGCGCACGTGCTGGGTGGAGTGGCGGCTTTGACGGTAGCGCTGGTTCATGCCTATGTGCTGCCTTACAAACCAACCCTCCGACGCAAACAACGATTCGAACTGGTGGTACATTACTGGCATTTTGTTGACATCCTCTGGGTCTACCTCATGGTGTTCTTTATGCTTCAATCATGAAATTTCCGACACCGGTGTATCAATATGCCGGTAGCCGATAAATCTAAAAGTCTATAACTACTGACAATCATGGCAGAAACATCTGTTTCACACGCACACGAGACGCACGGGCACGATACCGACGATAACAACCGTTGGGACGGCGGGAAAGAACCCATGAAAGCGAGCTACGGCAAGCTCATGATGTGGTACTTCCTGGTATCCGACGCCTTCACGTTTGCGGGCTTCCTGATCGCCTATGGCGCCATCCGTTTTAGTATGCCTACCTGGCCCGAACCGGATTTTGTATTTGCGTCATTCCCGTTTGTGAAAGCGCACTGGCCCCTGGTCTTTGTAACGTTCATGACCTTCGTCCTGATTTTTAGTTCCGTAACCATGGTTCGGGCGGTACAGGAAGGCCACCGTGAAAATAAACGCGGCGTGGTATTCTGGATGTTCCTCACCATCCTCGGCGGCGCTACCTTCCTTGGCAGCCAGGCGTATGAATGGACGGTGCTGATCAAATACGAAAACGTTTCGGTCAACCGCAATCCCTTCGGTCGTTTTATCGCCGATGGCGTAATGGTAGATGAAAACGGCAAGGAAATTGTCGAGAACGGCGCGCCGGTAACCGTCAAAAAAGACGATTCCTATCTGCTGCACGGCCACGAACACGACGGAAAAATCGAACTGGAGAAGAAATACGTCCGCTACACCTCCGGCGCCTATGCGGGTCAAACCCATCAGGTGGAAGAAGGGCCTAAAGCATTTGGCGCCTTGTTCTTCTTTATCACGGGCTTCCACGGTTTCCACGTATTCTCCGGTGTTGTATTTCTGACCATTATCATGGTCAATGCCATGAGCGGCCTCTATGCCGCCCGTCGCAACGGCTATGAAATGGTGGAAAAGATCGGCCTGTACTGGCACTTCGTGGATTTGGTGTGGGTATTCGTATTCCTCGTATTCTACCTGCTCTGATTCCATCGGCTGTTTCCAACAATTTTCCACTTTCAATCGAACTCACTGCAATGTCTGCACATCAATCATACGAAGATCAGAAGAAACTTGTCTTCTACGGCCTGAAACTTCTCGGCGTCATCACCATCGTGGAGGTGGCTTTTGCCCTGTTTGCGAAAGGACACATCGTCCCCAGCGTTACATTCGGCAAGGATGGCGGGTTTGGACAAGCCATATATATGCTGGCGATGATCAGCGCCAGTTTGTACAAAGCCTATTTCATCGTGTTCTTTTTTATGCACATGGCGCATGAAGTACGCGGACTTGTGTTAAGCGTACTGCTGCCCACCCTGCTGCTCGTTTGGGCCATCATTGCCTTCTTCCAGGAAGGCAGCGAATGGGGCCGCAGCCGCGAGCAGATCAAGGAGAAAAATGAAGAAGTCGTACAACCGGCGCCATCAGGGAAACCAACCGGTTACCTTTTACCCGGAACCATGAAAGGCTGATAAAAAAAGGCGTGGAACAACTCTACGCCTTTTTTGTTTTTTACCATGATTGTTGTCATTTGCCCCGCTCTCAACCAATAAACCTCCCTCAACCTGATAATCTTTCAAATAAATGAGCGAAGAAAAACAAGCGGTTCCAAACAAAAGAAAATGGATTTTGGGCGCCGCCATGCTGCTGATTCTCGTCATTCTCCCTGCCGGCTCCTGGTTTTACCTGCGCGGCGGATTGAAATGGCGCAAGGATGCCGTGGCAGAACTCGGGTTTTACGGACAAATTCGCGGCGCACACATCATCTATCCGGATGGCACCAAACTGGATC
>JANRLZ010000130.1:0-11537 GCA_033762055.1 Saprospiraceae bacterium | reverse complement strand
CCATCCAGAAATTCA
Source organism: Saprospiraceae bacterium (assembly GCA_033762055.1). Lineage (GTDB taxonomy): Bacteria > Bacteroidota > Bacteroidia > Chitinophagales > Saprospiraceae > M3007. The sequence continues at coordinate 11,522 of JANRLZ010000130.1, read as the reverse complement.
TGGTATCGAGCGCGACGAGTTTGGGGCGGTGGCTGAGTTGTTCCAGTACACGCATTTGTACCCGGGGTGTGAGATTACCGAGCATAAGATAGTCGCTGCGGCGATATTGTTCGGGCAATACCGGATCAAATTCTGCCAGCACGTTAAGTTGCGTATCAAGGGTATCGCGGCTGTTAAAATTACGGTGGTAACGCCCGGCCCAGAAGAAGGATTTTTCGCCTTTTTTGATTTGTAGCCCTTCGAGGTCAACGCCGCGTTTGCGCAAATATTCCAGGGTTTCTTCCGGAAAATCGTCGCCAACCACGGAGACGACCCGCACAGGTGTGGTAAAATAGGAAGCAGCCAGCGAGATGTAGGTGCAGGCGCCGCCGACTACTTTTTCGGCGCGCCCCGTAGGGGTTTCAATATCGTCGAAAGCGACGGTGCCAACAGTGAGGAGGCTCATAGTGGAGCGGGTGTGATTTGTACGCGAAAATAAAAAAGCCACCGCAATGCGGTGGCTTTTTGCGTCCCATCAAGGACTTGAACCTTGGACCTACGGATTAACAGTCCGCCGCTCTAACCGACTGAGCTAATGAGACATTTTGCCTTTTTATCAAAAGCGGGTGCAAAGGTAAAATCAAGTAAAGAAAAAGACAACCTTTGCGCTTAAATTTTTTTTAACGGGGTGTATTATTAAATCCTGGCGCATTTCGCTGTTTACTGTACAGCCCTCCGGGCGCATCTTCCGATACATTTTGCATCATTCCTACTTTTTTGTTTGCCCAAAAAAGTAGGCAAAAAAGGGCAGTCCTTCCGGCAGGGCCAACGATCTGCGGGGATTGCGCTGTATTTTACAGGTCGCCGTTCTTTTTTCACCTCTTTTCCTTTTTCCAATCCTGTAAAATAAGGCGCTCCCGCCTTCGTCGGGCACATCCCCTCCGATCGGGCCTGCCTCGCGGACGGCGCTAAATGGGCGGGGGGAAGTGCATTTCAAGCAAAGAAAAAGACAACCTTTGCGCTTAAATTTTTTTACGGATGAATAATTATCTGCTGACTTCGCCGGAGTTGGGCAACGCTTTGGCGGAAAATCGTCCGATAGTAGCCCTGGAAAGCACCATTATTGCGCATGGAATGCCGTACCCGCAAAATGTGGAAACGGCCTTGCTGGTGGAAAATACCGTGCGTGATGCCGGGGCCATCCCCGCCACCTGCGCCGTATTAAACGGCAAACTCTGCGCCGGACTTACCATCGAACAAATAGAAATGCTGGGCAAGGAAGGCGCGAAAATACCGAAGGCAAGCCGGCGCGACCTGGCTTATCTGGCCAGTTGCAGCCAGCACGGCGCAACCACCGTAGCTTCCACCATGATCATCGCGCAACTGGCGGGTATCCGCATCTTCGCAACCGGCGGTATCGGCGGCGTACACCGCGGCGCAAGCTCCACCATGGATGTTTCGGCCGATTTGCAGGAACTGGCCCGCACCCCGGTAGCGGTGGTCAGCGCCGGCGCTAAAAGCATCCTCGACCTGGGCCTGACCCTTGAATACCTCGAAACCCTCGGCGTTCCGGTAATCGGGTATGGCACCAACGATTTTCCGGCGTTTTACTCCCGACAAAGCGGATTCAGCGTCGATTACCGCCTCGATACGCCGCAAGAAATCGCTGCACTGCTCAAAACTCAGTGGGGCATCGGTTTGCAGGGCGGCGTTTTGATCGCCAATCCTGTGCCCGAAGCACACCAGCTCCCGTATGAGGTAATTGAAAAAACGATCCGGGCTGCCGTAGCAGAAGCAACGGAGAAAGGAATTCGCGGCAAAGCCCTCACCCCGTTTCTGCTGGCAAAAATCGAACAACTCAGCGGTGGCAGCAGCCTTCAAACCAATATTCAACTGGTACTGAACAATGCTCGGCTCGGCGCCGCCATCGCTGTGGCAATGGACTGATCAAATGACAAGGGCCTTGCACACAGGAACCATCAAAAAATAGGAACACGAATTCGGGATATATTTTTTGATCGTTCCTTAACCTAAAAATTCGGCCAACAACCGGTGAAAATGGTGCGTCCCCTGTTCCCGCTCGGGCGCATATCGCCCATGCCGGTAAAAGCGGGAACGCACCCCCCGCTGCACGTTTTCCACCACTTCTTCGTCTTCCATCTCCACCTGATCGAGTCCGCTCCCGGCGCCGGTATTCAGTTTGGATGCATCAAAAACATACACCAGAAAACGTACCCGGCATTTGTCTACCCCTTGCGGCTCTACGAGATTGAACGATAATCCCCAGGGGTAAAAATTGAACATCATATTGGGGAAAACCCAGAAATAATAAGCCGCTACGGCCTTCCCGTAATCGGGTGAAGCGGGGGGTAAATCAAAACAAACCTCCTCTTTTTTGGCAATTCCCACTTGCAAATTGGCATAGGGAAATATCTCGGTGCTGTAACTGCTCCAATCGAGCACGGCACTGAGTCCGCCGTGTACAAACGGAATATGAAAGCCCTCCAGGTAGTTTTCGCAATACAGGGCCCAGTTGGCATTTACATTGTAATCTTTCGACAAATCGGGGCGAAATTCCAAGCGCTCGAGCGGCAACCAGCCGACTCGTCGCATCATTTCGCCCATGAATTTTTCTGCCGGGAAAACCGGATTCAAAGCAGTAAACAGCAATTTTCCCCATTGAAACAGCGGCAACCGTGTCAAATCATCGGCTGCCGTCGGGAAGTTTTCAACCTGTTGAAATTCGGGCATGAATTGAAATTTCCCGTCCAGGCCAAAAACGCGGCCGTGATAACGGCAACGCAATTGCCCGGCCTTGCAGGGTTCATAAGCCAGCAAATTGCCCCGGTGGGTGCATACATTCGACAGGCAGCGCAACACATTTTCCTTGTCGCGGGCGAGCAGTAACGGTTCATTTAAACAACCTTCCAGCAACATAAACGGCCATACGCTGCCGGGATCGGCCACCCGGTCGGTATCCCCGATAAATTGCCAGGTGGGAGCGAAAATTTTTTCTTTTGCCTCCGCATAAGTCGCGGCGTCGGTGTACACCCCGGTAGCAATGGTGTGTGCCCGGGTGATGTCGGGATCAATATGGTAACGCGTCATAATCAGATAAGCCGGTGTGTTTGGACGACGGCAAAAATCTGTTTTTTCCCCGGCATTTTTCACCTTTGCAGCAGGCTTGCATGCTGTATATTGATTCCCGAACGAAAGTGATTTGCGATTCAAATCCTTAAAAATCAAGCCAATACATCCTGCATATCATGCAAATCACAAAAAATCCTGGTAGAATATGCGAAAAATTACTGCCGACCGGGTGTATCCGGTCGCTTCCGAACCGATAGAAAACGGCGTGGTGATCGCCGATGAACAAGGCAAGATCCTGGCGGTCGAACAGCGCAGCCGGCACGCTTCTGCCGACCTCGAAACCTACTCCGGTGTGCTGGTTCCGGGTTTTATCAACACACACTGTCACCTCGAATTATCGCACATGAAAGGAAAGGTGGATACCGGTACCGGGCTTATTCCATTTATCACCGGCGTGGTGACACAGCGCAACGCCTCGCCCGAAGCCATTGCAACAGCCATTGAAAAAGCCGAACAGGAAATGCTCGACGGCGGCATCGTCGCCCTGGGCGATATTTCAAATGCGCCCGACACCTTTCCCCTCAAGGCCAAAGGCCGAATGCGCTATTACACTTTCCTCGAATTATTTGATTTTTTGCAGGATACCGGCGCGGAAAAAACCTTTAACGACGGATTAACCGTGCGAGAAAAATTACATCCGGCGCCCGGCAGTACGGCGACGATGGTACCCCATGCCCCGTATTCGGTGAGCAAAAGTTTGTTTGAAAAAATCAATGCATACAACCCCGCATCCGGTGCAACCGTAAGTATTCACAACCAGGAAACGCCCCCGGAGCAGGAACTCTTTTTGAGCAAAACAGGTGGGTTTATTGATTTTTACAGTAAATTCGGCATCTCGCTCGATGCTTTTGAAGCCACCGGCCAACCTTCTATTTACTACGCGCTGCAACACCTGAATCCGGCCAATCGCACCCTGTTTGTACATAACACCCTTACCACCGGCGCCGACATTCTTGCTGCCCAGGCCTGGAGTCCGAATGTCTTTTGGGCCAGCTGCCCGAATGCCAACCTGTACATTGAAAACCGTTTGCCTGATTACCGGGTCTTCCTTGAAAACAATGCCCGTGTCACACTTGGCACCGATTCGCTTACATCCAACTGGCAATTGTCCATTCTGGAAGAAATGAAAACCGTAGCGCGCTACCAAAGTTATGTACCCTTCGATGCCTTGCTGCGCTGGGCCACGCTCAACGGCGCGCAGGCGCTTGGCTTTGACGATACGCTGGGCAGCCTTGAAGCCGGGAAAACACCCGGTGTGCTCCTCCTGCAAGGGTTTTCGCCGGAAGGGAAACTGGTCGCCGGCACGCAGGTGCAGCGTTTGTTGTAGTAACCTCCTATCACCTTCCTACCACAAACCTTCCACGCGCCAGGGGCAAGCCTTTTCGCCATATACTTAACACATAACAACCCGGCGGCAACCCTGATACGTCCAGCGAACTTGTTTCATTCATGTTTTCCTTTTCCAGCACCTGCTGACCATAAGCATTGAACACCATCAGCCGGTCGCTGGCTGCCAGGGCATCCGGCACTTCCAGGCGTACATCCAGCCAGGCGCCTGCCGGATTGGGCGAAAGGCGCAGATTCGCACGGGGCGCATTCGCCTGGTTACTCACACTAAGGCCGCAATTGGGCAGCATACCAGGGGCATATTGCAGCAATTCATTTTGGAAGCCGTTGGCAATCGCGGCATCTGGAGTTGGCGCCGAGAGACTGCGCATGTTGCCAAGGTACCCGCAATTTTCGCGTTTCCAGTCCATCCCGGCGTGGGTGGTATGCAATACAAGTCCTTTTTCTCCTACTGCCCAGCCGCTGTGGTTGTCGGCGAAAGCAATGCTCTGCGCCTGCAGGTTTTCTCCAAAAGCATAAGGATGCCAGCTAAGCCCGCCATCCATGGTTCTGATCAACTCGCCGGGTTTCCCGAGGGCCCAGCCTTCCTGTGCATTGAAGAAATGGGCGTCGTATTGCACCGGCCATTGCGGCATGGAGATAAATTGCCAGTTGAGACCGGCATCGAATGTTTTGATAAACGCAGGCGTATATTGTGGCGGAAGCCCTTGATAACCAAAAGCGTACAGAGTATCTCCCCCCAAATATTGCATCCAGGTGATTTCTGCCAGTCCGGGTATTTCGCGTTGCGTCCAGTTTTCACCGCCATCGTCGGAGTAGATCAATTCTTTAAATTGCCCGACGGCAAAGCCCTGTCCGTCGTTGGTCAGAATGGCTTCGGTGAGGAAATAACTGCCGTCGGCGCGTTCCTCCCAGGTTTGGCCGCCGTCGGTGGTCACCAAAATGGCTTTTTCGTTGCCCGTGCCGCTGTAATGCCCGCAAGCGATGATGCCTTTTTGGGCATTGATCATCTGTATTTTTCGCAAAATACGGGTCGTGGGCGCCTGGGCTTCGGGAAAATTCTGCTGGGTCCAGTTTTGTCCGCCGTCGGTGGTTTTCCAGATGCTGCGCGAGGCCAGCACCCAGCCCAGATCGGGTGTCAGAAATTCAATATCCGAGATGAACTCCCCTGTTATCGGCGGAGTCGGCTGGTGCAGTTCCCAGGCGGGGTCCACACAAACGGGTGTCGGTTGACAGATCCGGAAAGTTCGTTGCAGGCAGGAGGAGGTAACAGTAAGGCAAACCTCATAACACCCCGGTCCATCGTAGGTATGCACCGGATTTTGTTCGGTAGAGGTCTGGCCGTCGCCAAATTCCCACAACCAGCCGTCTGCATGCAGGGTTGCGTCGTGAAAAGCGGCAGTTTTATCAACCACGTCGGATGTAAACCCGGGTATGGGTACCGGACAAAGCAGCGAATCGCATTTCCAGTTTTCGGCGGGATTGTTCCACAAATCGCCGGTTATGTCGCGGGCGCACACAAATCGGTCAAAGCCTTCAAAATCGTAAAAAGCAGGGAACAGGCCATTCCCGATATCACCGATTCCCTCAATCCATTCGATGTTCCAGCCTGTGCCGGCCAGTCTAAGGTAGCGACGCGCTTCGCCGTTGAGCAGCGTTTTTTGCCCAGTCTCGGCCACCTGCAAGGTCGGTCCGCCCGCTTGCACCTGGAAACTTTCACCAACCTGCAAATCAAAATTATAATACAAGGTACCTGGTGCGCAGGGATTCGCGGGATTTCGCAAAAAAACACGGCCGTTTTCTACAAAAAGCAAACTCTTGCTCAAGGTATTGGCCACACTTTCAAACACCAGCAGGGTATCGTTGCACAATACCGTATCGCCGGCATAACGCATGGAAGTACTCCAGGTGCCATCGAAAATATTGAGATGAAAGGCGCCAATAGAAAGCCCTTGCCGGGAAAAAAGATCCCGGGTTGTTTGCGCGCCGACGGAAAAACAGGTCAGGAAAGACAGGAGCGCCGGGATGATCGCGCGGGTAGTAGTAAAGCGTTGCATCATGGGTTTATACAGCTATTAGAATAAATTTCCATGATGCCGGAATGTCGTTGAACGCTGCTTTTAAACGGTTTGTGAGATCGGTTAAAAGCCGTTACAAACACTAGTGCCGCATTCTCTCAGCACACTAACCGGACGCGGCACTAGTGCCGGAGGCACTAAGTTTTTGACAGTTTAATATTTTTTAAAGGTACCTCCTTTGCAAAGCCTTTAAATTTCCAATTTAAGGGTTTGCTCAGACAAAGGTTATAATAATTGATATACGCTTCGATTTTGGCATTGAGTTCTTTGACCGAAGAGAAATTACCATTTGTAATTACGTGTCGTTGAAGTTTGGCAAACCAGTTTTCGATTGGATTTAACCAGGAACAGTGCTTTGGGGTGAAGACAAATCGAATTCGATGTTCAGGATTCTCCAAAAAGGTTTTTCTGCTGTCAAGATTTTTTAGAATACCTTTTTTTCCTTTGATACCCAATTCGTTGTGAAAACCGATTTGCTTTGCCACATATCGCACCAATGTTTCCGATAAATGTGTGTTGAGGTGATCCGCTAAAATAATCACTTCATCCTCGGGGGGAAAAAGCGGCACGGTCATTTGAATAAAAGTGGCAAAATCCTGCTCATTGTGAGTAGGGTGTAGCATTTGTTGAACGATATTACCTTTTCCCACATCGATGGCTGCTATCAAGCCGCCTGTACCATTTCGAACGTACTCGAACTCTTTACGCTTGCCCTTTCCTTTGCTATCGGGAGCACGATCTTCCAATCGTTGCAGGGCTTGAATACTTGTTTTTTCATCCACGCTCAGGACATGCCGCCGGGGATTGTCTTGTTGAACACTTTCCAAAATCAAATCACACACCAAGCCCACTCGAACAACAAAGGATGCCCAATCTTTAATCTTTGGGAACAACCAATACTCATTTTTATGAGGTTGCAAGGGGTTTCTTTTTTAAAATCCCACCCAGGTGCCGGCGAGAAATGGTATCCACTATGCCTTGCGCCATAGCCACCTTGGCAAGCATCTCATGGGTCCAATCCGTCATTTGAACCCCATAGGTATCCGGTTTGTCGCAGGCAAGGGCTATGATCTGCTGCTTTTGCGCCAACGTAATGCGGGCCGGCGCACCACTTCGATCTAAGTCACTTACAAGCCCCAACATGGCATCTAGCAACTCGCCATCACTTACTCCCTGGCCGTCTTTACCTTTTTCAAATTCCAACAAGGTGCTGTATTGTGCTGCCCAACGCCTGCGCCAAGATTTGACCGTATTGTACGAAATGCTCAAATGGCTGCTAACCCAACTGATGCTCTTGCCTTCTTGGCTGTATAACAGGATCGAAATGCGATCATGATATTGCCGCAGCGTCGTACGTTTGCGGCTCTCTTGTTCCAGCACCCGGCGCTGACGATCTGTCATCACAAGTGCGGGGGCAGATTGACCTCTTCCCATGTGTGGATTTTTTGGCCCCAATTTACAAATTAATTACCAAAAACTTAATGCCGAAACCACTAGTGGTGAACCAACTTAGTTTTTTGACTTGCTGGACAAGATACAAGTACACCAGTGTTCTTGTATCTTGTCCGGCAAGTCAAAACGTAAATTTACGGGACAGCCACACCCAACAATTACTCCAGGATCACTTTTAGCAACGAACGCTTTTCCAGCGTTTGTACTTCGATCCAGTACATTCCTGCCGGCAAATGGCTGAAATCCAGTGTTTTGGAAAAATAGCCTTCAAAGCGCCCTTCTGATTCCTGTTGAAGGGTTTGTCCGATGGCGTTACAAATTCGCCAGGAAAGCCGGGAGGATGGCGCATCACGTAATTCAAGATGCATAACGCCATTGGAAGGGTTGGGTAAAACCCGCAACCAGGCCAGTTCAGAAGGCGCGCCTGCCACGCTGGTAGAAACCGTGATCCATTGCTCCACAATACTGCTGCCGCAAGTATTGGTTGCTGTCAGGACGACCAAATAAGTCCCTGCCTGCTGATAAAGGTGGGTCGGCGCTATATCTGTCGAATTCTGGCCGTCGCCAAAGTCCCATAAATAAGTAGCAGCACCCGAAGATAAATTATTAAATGCGACCGATAATTCATCCACATCGGCGCTAAATGCAACGCTGGGTAGTGGAGCGGCACTTACAATGGCAGTTTGCGTCAGCGTGTTTTCACCAAATACATTTTGAACCGTGAGTATGACATCATAAATGCCTGGCTGTAAGTAAATTACCGAAGGGTTTTGTACGGTCGCCATGTCCGGTGTGCCGCCCGGGAATTGCCAGGCCCAGGTATCCGGATTGCCTGCCGACTGATCCTGAAACTGAATTACCAGGGGTACGCAGCCCTGATTTTGCGAAAGAGAAAAGGCGGCTTGCGGCGCCTGACCGGCAATCACCACCGACTGGGTGTCCAAGACAAAGCCACAGAGGCCGTTGACAATCAGTGTCACCAGATACGTGCCCGGGTTTGTATAGGTATGCTGGGGGGAGGTTTCGGTAGAGGAATTGCCATCGCCGAATTCCCAAACAAAATTCAGTCCGTTTTGCGAAAGGTTGGTAAACGAAACAAGCGATTGATTCACGGTCGCCTGAAATGCAGCCACGGCAGGCGGATGGACGGTAATGATGTCGGTTTGGGTCAGCGTGCTTTGCCCGAATACATTTTCAAAAGTTAGCGTGACCGTATAAGTGCCCGGCGCGTTGTACGTTACGACCGGATTTTCTTCGTTTGAAACAGCCGGCTCACCGCCGGGAAATTCCCAGTGCCAGGCGCCGGGTTCCCCGACAGACTGGTCGGCAAAGTTGACCGTAAGCGGCGCGCAGCCTTCATTTTGCGAAAAAATGAAAGCGGCTTGCGGCAATTGTCCGGGAATAATAAAAGTTTGTGTACGAATCGCTTCCGGACAAACTCCCCAGGCAGTGAGCGTCACGGTGTAAGGACCTGGCGCGGCATAGGTATGTACCGGATTTACTTCGGCAGACGTAGTGCCGTCGCCAAAATCCCAGAGATACTGGGTGGCGTTTTGGGAAGTATTGGTAAAAGTTACGACGTTTTGTGCAAACGACATACTGAATCCGGGTTGTACCGGCGGGTCAAAATTCAGGGTTAAGATGTCGTCGTACACGGTTTGTTGTGCTCCGAGCAGGAGGGTGAAATCATAAACGCCGGGGCTCTGGTAAACCACCTGTTTGATACCGGGGCCGTTGGCAAAAGGGGGCAGGGCGCCCGGACAAAGCACACCGACATTGCCGGCGCTGCTGAAATCAAAAAAGACGGTATCCGGTGAACAGCCATCGCCCTCGTGCCACCAGTTGACAAGATAAACCTGTTGGCTAAAATCGTTTCGGCAGCCGGATGGCAGGGTGTCGGCCCAAAAATAACTGCCTGATTCTGTGATGATATCGCCGTTGGGAAATACATACTCCGTCCCTAACACTGCCACCGGTGGCAAGTTGGCAAAACTGCCTTCTACGGTAAGATGGATGGTTAATTTAACCGGGCAGGGGTACAAGCTTCCGTCTTCATCAACATAATTGAACAAAGTGAAAGTGAAAGTTCCGGCCTGGTACAAGGGGGGGAGCCCATAGACCGAATATTCGGAGATATAAGGCAGTTCATCGTAACAAACAGACGCAATTTCCTCCAGAAAAAGATTGGTATCGGCAGTAAACGGAAAGCAGATAAAAGCAGTGGTATCGGTAAAATTGTACGCCGCTACGCAAATTTCACCGTCACCGTCGCCGAAAGTAAGTTCGACGGTAGTGTTTTCCGGCCCGGGTACCACGACCTGGGTTTGACCGTTCACCAGCGCGCCATTGGTTGCTTTCCAGATATAACCGGCTGCGCCGAAAGGTATTTCACTCAAACCGACAAAGGCATTGTCGCCCTCGCAGCCATCCAGTTCAAAGTCATTGGGCGTCGGATTGGCCAAACCCTGAAAACAGGTAGGCGGAACTTCGAAATAAAAATCGCATTGATCGCCGGCAAAACCATCAATAACGATATAGTATTGTTGTCCGGGTATCACACCCGCTATCAATGTTAGCGACGACCAGCCACAATTTTGACATCCTGGATTGCAGGCGGTGGTCAGGGTCGGGTTAAAACAATCATCGTACAAAGCAATCTGAATGCCATCGCCGTTAATACAAAATCCGGGCGTCAGCGTAAATACCACCGTATCGCAGGCGCTGACAAAGGTGTACCACTGGTCATTTTCGATGGTGCCACAAAAACTCTGAATTCCGTCTGGACCATAGGGCGCGGTATTCCCGACAAAAGACCAAACATCAGGAGGGAGTGGTTGAGCGGTGGCGCATGATTCGCCCGCATAAACTTCATAGTTCAAGCCTGCACACCCCGGATTGCCTGCCTGATTGGTAAAGCGAATCTTGAAACCATAGATAAAACCAATTCCCGCGTATCCATTATTGGTCACATTCAGGTACCATGTTCCGTTGACGGTGCCGGAATTGAAATTTTCCAGACAGCCATGAGGGTGATAGGAGCCGGTCATAACAGCACTGTTGGGCCAGTTGTTATTTGCGGAAAACTGCCCCTGCATGCCGGGATCCGGCGCAGTCGGCGCGCTGCAACGAACCAGTTTGATTTTCCAGCGGGAAAAATAACTGGTGTCCAGCGGATTTAAACTTGCAATTAGCGGCACATTGGTTCCATTAGGCGAGGTGAGCGACATAGACAATGTACCAATAAAATCATGGGCAACATCAATCTCTACCTCTGCAACAGCCTGGCCGTTTTGACCCAGTGCATGGGTATAACCGGTAACACCTAAACTGAAACTTCGTGTGTTATCCGGAATGATCGGAATGTCGCATTGGTTGCAGCCGCAATCAGGTTGCGCAAAAAGCGTAGCGGCGCCAAGAACAGCCGCAAATAAAAACAGGAAACGTAGAGAAATGTACATGGGTAGATTATTGAAAGGTGGAAAGTTCGTTGTCCGATGTTGTTCACACTACCCGGGT
>JANRLZ010000129.1:0-13733 GCA_033762055.1 Saprospiraceae bacterium | reverse complement strand
AGAGTTGAAAAACTACTCGCTCCCGGTTGGCGCTTACATTACGGTAGATGATAATGAAGAAGTAAAATCCGGTCAGCAAATCGTGAAGATCCCGCGCAAACTGGGTAAAATCGCCGACATCACGGGCGGTCTGCCCCGTGTAACGGAACTCTTCGAAGCGCGTACGCCTTCCAACCCGGCCATCGTGGCGGAAATTGACGGCGTAATTACCTTCGGTGGTATCAAACGTGGCAACCGTGAAGCCTTTATCAAAGCCAAAGACGGTCAGGAACGCAAGTACATGATCCCGCTCACCAAGCACGTACTGGTACAACATGAAGACTTCGTACGTTCCGGTACGGCACTTACCGAGGGTACTATTTCGGTGAAAGACATCCTCGCCATCCGTGGGCCTTTCGCTGCATCGCAGTACCTCGTGAACGGCGTACAGGAAGTGTATCGCGCCCAGGGTATCAACATCAACGACAAACACCTGGAAGTGATCGTACGCCAGATGTTGCGCCGTTTGGAAATCGTGGACCCGGGCGACACCCACTTCCTCACGGGCGAGCCGGTAGAGCGCAACGAGTTCATTGATTACAACGACTGGATTTTCGACAAAAAACTCGTGCTTGATTCGGGTGAAAGCACCAAACTCAAGCCTGGCGCTTTGGTTACGCTTCGCCAGATTCGGGAAGAAAACTCCTTCCTGAAGCGCAACGACAAAAAACTCGTGGAATACCGCGATGCCATGCCGGCAACGGCAGTTTCGATGTTGTTGGGTATCACGAAGGCATCGTTGGGTACCGAGTCATGGATTTCGGCGGCTTCCTTCCAGGAAACCACGAAGGTGCTTTCCACCGCAGCGATTGCGGCCAAGAAAGACTACCTCATGGGCCTGAAAGAGAACGTGATTGTGGGCAAGAAAATCCCGGCAGGTACAGGCATGCGTCAATACGACCGCCTGCAAGTGACCGGCTCGGGCCGCCCCTTCCGCGATCAGCCCGAAGAAGTGGCCGAAGAAGCAGAATAAGTACACGAACATACTTGCTGATATACAAAAGCCTCCGGAGCGTCCTCCGGGGGCTTTTTTTTCTTCTGAATCGCGGATTTTGATGATTTCATGTTGGCCCGGATAAGTTTCCGGTGCAGCGTGACGCGTTCATCTCAACATGTAATCCCGTACTTTCAGTCTGAAAAAATCGCAGCGCCTTTCGCCCGCCTCGCGTATTGATAAAGGAAAAATTTGACTCCCCAATTCTCAGCATATTAACCGGACACTGCGCCGGCAACGGAATGAAGTGTGCAAAATCTTATAGGGATTGCCTGTTTGGGAATAACTATTACCTGCAAGGGCATAAGAATTGCCTTTGGGCGATCACTAAAGCCCGGCGGCAATTCTTATGCCTGTGCAGGCAATAATTATTGCCCGGGTGGACTTACCGATGGCTCGCGGGTAATAGATATTGTTCATAGGCCATAGATATTGCCACGAGTTGATACAGATTGCCCCGAGGCAATTTCCAGGACTTTTGACCGGATAATAATTGCAGGTGGGCGTTGGATAAGAAGGGCTTGTGTTCTGTATCGGCGTTTGTAGAGCAGGATGACTGTCAGGGAGAAAAAAGAAAACCCGGCGATTGTGGCTATATCTTTGTCATACCAACCTGAAAGCCATGACGCTACATTTTAAACCGCTCATTTATGACCCGCATACTCGTATTTATCGCCGCTGCTACCGGCCTTATCCTGCTTGCTTGCAACCCGGAAGAACAACCACTCACGACCAGCGTAAAAGGGACGGTGATTGACAAAGTGACCGGAGCGCCGGTGCCGGGGGCGTATGCACAATTTAAAGTTTATAACCCATCTTCAGATAATCCATACAACTATATTCCTGAATCTGTAGCGGCTGGTTCAAATGGTCAGTTTTATTATAAAAATGATCTGGGAATTCAATTCGACAGAGCGGGCAGACAAGGTTATCTGGTAAAAGGGAATGGATTGCCAGGAATCTCTCGAGGTGACGTCAATTACGTTACGGTAGCATTAATTCCAAGGGATGGCGCTTTTTACCTAAACATCGTGAATTCATTAAATATGGGAAGGGCCGTATATGTCAATATGTATAGCCCTTCACAGCATAGTGAATTTGATATCACGAATGGATTGGTTTACCGGGATACCATTATGATTGGCGCTATGGCAAGCACCAGCACCTTGATTACCACCATTCCTGCGGAAGAGACAATCGGAATTTATTGGGATTTCCAGCCATTACCTTTTAATTTCAGGTTAGCGCCATACGGCGACTCCCTTTTTGTCGCTCGAAATGACACGGCGACTTTTACGATCTCTTTTTAGGCTTCCCGATTTTCATACTGCAAAAGCCCCCTGATTACTTGTCGGACCTTCTGACAAAGGGGCCTTCCCTTGTGATTCAGGCAACTTTTCCGTCGCCCAGACAGAAAGCAGGATTGAAATGCAGTTTTGAAAAAAACGCACAATTCAGAAACTCGTCCTACTTTTCTCCCCGAAAAAGGAATATCGTCCATGCAACAATTTGTCCGCTCTTTCTCCCTGCTTTTTGCCCTCGCCACTTTTTTGCCAAATTGTTCTGATCGAGATAACATTCCACCACGCATCCTCATTTTTTCCAAAACGGAAGGGTACCGTCATGCCTGTATCCCGGTTGCCACAGCAGCCCTGCGCAAACTCTGCCTCGAAAATGGCATTGCGGTAGATACCACCGAAGACGCCGCCGATTTTAATGAAAAAAACCTGCGCCGCTACAACGCCGTGGTTTTCCTCTGCACCACCGGCGATGTACTCAACCCTGCACAGGAAACTGATTTCGAACGCTATATCCAGGCCGGCGGCGGGTATGCAGGCATCCATTCCGCCACCGATACCGAGTACGGCTGGACCTGGTATGGTGGACTGGTGGGTGGCTACTTCAATGGGCATCCGCACAACCAGGATGCCACCCTGCTGGTGGAAGACCGCGACCACCCCGCCACCCAACACCTCGGCGACCACTGGAAACGCTTCGATGAATGGTACAATTTCAAAGACGTTAACCCCAATGTCTCCGTCCTGCTTTACCTCGACGAAAACAGTTACAGCGGCGGTACCATGTGCCCCACGCCGGACAGTCAAAAATGCCACCCGGCCGCCTGGTACCACGCGTACGACGGCGGACGGGCCTTCTACACCGCCGGCGGGCATACCTTTGAGAGTTATGCCGAACCGGCCTTCCTGGCGCACATTTTGGGTGGCATCCGTTATGCCATCGGAAAAAAAAAACGTCTTGACTATTCGGCCTGCCGCACACCTGAATTGCCCGACCCGACCCGTTTCCAAAAAACCGTACTGGCCAGCGAACTCACCGAGCCGATGGAACTCGAACTGCTGCCGGATGGGAAGGTTTTGTTCATAGAACGCCGCGGCGCCATCAAACTTTTTGATCCCGGCACCGGATTGGTCAATATTGTTTGCAAACTCCCCGTTCATTCCGAAGAAGAAGACGGGTTAATGGGACTGGCACTTGATCCGAAATACGAAGAAAACCACTGGATTTACCTGTATTATTCGCCCACAGGAGACCAGGCGGTCAACAACCTCTCCCGGTTTGTTTTTCGCGGCGATACGCTCGATCGCGCTTCTGAAAAGGTATTGTTGCAGGTAGCGGTGCAGCGCGAAGAGTGCTGCCATGCCGGTGGCTGTATTGAATTTGATGCAGCGGGGCATTTATACCTGAGCACGGGGGATAATACCAACCCGTTTGACTCCGACGGTTTTTCGCCCAGTGACGAACGTCCGGGCCGCAGCGCCTGGGATGCGCAAAAATCATCTTCTAACACCAATGACTTGCGCGGTAAAATTTTGCGCATCAAACCCCTGGCCGACGGCGGCTATATTTGCCCGAAGGGCAATCTTTTTGCAGAAAACGAGGTGCGGGTTGCTGCCGGACAATTGCCCGAAAATACAGGCAAACGACCTGAAATTTATGCAATGGGATGCCGCAATCCGTTCAGGCTTTCATTTGATGACCGCCGAAAACTGCTGTTTTGGGGCGAAGTGGGGCCGGATGCCGGCGAACCCGACACGGCCCGCGGCCCGCAGGGGCACGACGAAGTAAACCGGGCTCGCCAGGCCGGGTTTTTCGGTTGGCCCTATTTTGTCGGAAATAATAAAGCTTATCGCGATCATAATTTCAAGACACGAAAAAACGGCCCGGCTTACGACCCGGCCCACCCGATCAACGATTCGCCCAATAACACCGGTGTGCGCGAATTGCCGCCTGCCCAGCCGGCTTTTATCTGGTATCCTTACAACAACTCAACCGAATTCCCGCTCGTGGGAACCGGCGGCCGTAATGCCATGGCCGGCCCGGTGTACTATTGCGATCAATATCCGGCCGAAACCCGATTGCCTGATTACTACGACGGCAAACTGATTATTTATGAATGGATGCGCGGCTGGATGATGGCCGTTACGGTGGATTCTTTGGGCAATTTCAGCCGTATGGAACCTATTGCAGAAGAAGTAAAACTTTCGCGCCCGATGGACATGGTGGTAGACAAAAACGGCTCCATCTGGGTGCTGGAATACGGTACACAATGGTTTGCTACCAATCCCGACGCACGACTTTCGCGCATTGATTATGTGCGGGGCAATCGTCCGCCCGTACCGGTGCTGACCATAGAAAAAAGTGCCGGTGCTGCGCCGTTAAACGCTGTTTTTTCCGCTTCGCAAACAAAGGATTACGACGGCGAACGCCTGCAATACGAACTCGATTTTGGCGATGGAACGCCCCCGAAAATTATACAGGCCAAATTTCCCACCGCCCGGGGCAATGCCGATTCAAAGCGGGTTTCCAGCCTTCGTTCCCGGCACAACAAGAACAACAAAACCGAACTCGACAGTATTGTACATACCTACACTCGACCGGGTACGTATGAAATAGCCTTGAAAGTAAGCGATGCCGCGGGCGCCTCAAAAACAACAAAAGTCAAGGTCGAAGTGGGCAACGAACCACCTCGGGTGTATTGGGATCTGGGCGGCAAAAACCGCAGTTTTTACCAGCCCGGTCAAAAGCTCGACTACCGTGTGGTCGTTGAAGACGCAGAAGACGGCTCCCTTGCGCAGGGGCAAATTCCACCCGCCGCCGTTGCCACTACCATTGATTATCTGGAAACCGGATTTGATATCACCAGTATCGCACAGGGGCATCAGGCGGCCAAACAAGTGGCCGAATATGCCAAGGGTAAATTGCTGATCGGACGTTCCGACTGCGGCACTTGTCACGCTGAAGATCGGTTGGTCAACGGCCCCTCTTATCAGGCCATCGCTGAGCGGTATCGGAAAAACGAATTTGCCGTGCGCGACCTTTCGAAAAAGGTCATCAAAGGCGGGGCCGGCAATTGGGGGCAAACCGTTATGAGCGCGCACCCGCAGTTGACGGAAGAAGACGCCGGCGAAATGATCCGATGGATTCTTTCACTTGGAAGCCCGCCCAAAATCCGCCAAACTTTTCCCTTGTCAGGTCAATATGTTTTACAAACCAATAAACCTGCTCTGCCAAAGGAAAAGCCCAAAGCCGGCACTTTTTTACTCAAAGCCAGTTACCGCGATCGAGGCAGTCAAAGCCAGCACCCGCAGGAAGGCAGCGAAACCATCGCGTTGCGCCCGGCATTTCAGCAGGCCGAACAAGCCGACAGCATGTCGAAAAACGCCCGTACGTATCGCCCATTCAATGGCGACACCGTGGTGTTGAATGAATTAAGAGCCAACAGTTTTTTTGTCTTTAAACACATAGATCTCACCGGCGTTCACAGTGTTGCGATGGGGGTCGGCGTCAGCGACGGCAAATACGAATTTGTGGGAGGAAAGGTGGAAATCAGGATTGGCGCTCCCAATGGCTTATTGATCGGAAGCGCCAGTTTGCCACAAAAAAACGGGGGCAGTCGCATGGAGTTTTTTGAAATCACGGCCCCCATCCAAACCACCGTTTCGGATGGTTTTCATGATGTTTTTTTCATTATGAAAAACGAAACGAATTACGCCAAACCCGTTGCCGCTTTCGATTGGGTGCGGTTTGATTTACGGTGAACGGCGGACGGGGGACGGCGGACGGTAGACGGGGGACGGTAGACGGGGGACGGGGGACGGTAGCCGGCGGCTATCGCATCTCGTTCAGGTTTTTGCGGGCTTGTTCGTGGCCGGGGTCAATTTCCAGGGCTTTTTGGTAGTCGCGGCGGGCTTCGGCGTTTTGGCCGAGGAAATGATAGGCAGCACCGCGGGCATTGTAGGCGTCGGCATTATTCGGTTCGAGGGCGATGGCGCGGTTAAAATCCTGGATAGCCTCGCGGAAGTTATTGAGCGCGCCGTTGGCGTCGCCGCGGCCGTAATAGGCTTCCGCATAGTCGTCCTTGATCTGGATCGCCCGGTTGAATTCGCGAACGGCTTCGGCATAGCGTTCGAGGTAATACAAGGCGTAACCCTTGTTGCGGTGGGTATAGATAATAAATTCGGCCTCTGGCGCTATCTGAATTGCCAGGTTATAATCTTCAATAGCTTCGGCATACCGCTTTTGGTTAAATTTTGCATCGCCGCGCGAGGTGTATGACATGGCCGGGTGCGCATCGAGCCGGATGGCTTCGTTAAAACTCTGAATGGCCTCATCGTAACGTTTCAGGTTGTGCAGCGCAAGTCCGCGGTTGTGATAAGCCTTGAAGTAATTTTTGTCTAATGCAATGGCCTTTTCATAATCCTGTATGGCGGCAGTATGGTCTTTCAACAAGTCCATTTTCACATTCCCCCGATAATTATAGGCGTCAATAAATTGGGGATAAAGCCGGATGGCTTCGGAGAAGAGGCGGATTTTTTCCTGGGGGTCGGTAGCGGTTTTAGCCAGTTCGAAATAACGCTGGGCTTCCTTTTGTTTGCCTTTGTTTTCCGCACCTTCGGCAATTTCATGCACCGCATCGAGCACCTGCTCCCAGGCTTCTTCGTAGTAGTTCCAGTTGACCACCGGTTTGCCGTCTTTGGGCAGCACTTGCAGGGTTTTTATAACCGGATCATATTTCCAGCCACAGGGTTTCAGGACGATGGGAAGAATCACCGTTTCGTTGTTAAAATAGCGGTGGAGCGCGTTTTTAAATTCCACTTCGTGGATAAAATCGGAGGCAAAAAAATCGCTGCTCACCAGGGGCAAAATGATGTGCGCCGTGTGCAGGTTGTCGAGAATGACATCTTCCCAGCGTTCGCCTGGACGAATGAGTCCGTCGTGAAAAATTTCAATTTTTCCGGTACGGCGCAGCGGGATGAATGCATTAAGCAGGCTGTTTTTGAAAGTTTCGTCTTCCCGGGCGTAAATGACAAAGATTTTCAGCGGTAAATTCATGGTGGCAGGCGGATGAGATAAACGGTAATTTATTTGATTTTTGAGGCTATACGAACAAGGCTTGTTTCAATTCCTCCACTTTCCCCAATTGCATGATCCGAATGCCGAATCTTTTCGGGTCAATGCCTTTCATACCATATTTTGAAACATAAATTTCCTTGAAACCCAATCGGTCGGCTTCCGCGATGCGTTGTTCGATGCGTTGTACGGCGCGAATTTCGCCACTCAGGCCGACTTCGCCGGCGAAACAAATATTGGAAGGAATACTCACATCCTGCAAACTCGAAATCAGCGAGGTCACAATCGCCAGGTCAATGGCTGGGTCTTCCACTCGGATGCCGCCGGCCAGGTTGAGAAAAACGTCGTTGATGCTGAAAAAGTAACCGCAGCGTTTTTCCAGCACGGCCAGCAGCATCGAAAGCCGGCGCATATCAAAACCCGTGGCCGAGCGCTGCGGGGTGCCAAACACGGCCTTGCTCACCAAAGCCTGTGTTTCGATCAGCATGGGGCGCATACCTTCCATCGTAGCCGCCACGGCGCAGCCCGACAACTCTTCGTCTTTTTGGCTGAGCAGCAGTTCGGAGGGGTTGCTTACTTCGCGCAGTCCCGCCGATTGCATTTCATAAATACCCATTTCGTCGGTACTGCCGAAGCGGTTTTTCAGGGTACGCAAAATGCGGTAGGTGTTGTGGCGGTCGCCCTCGAATTGCAGCACACAATCCACGATGTGTTCGAGCAGTTTGGGGCCGGCGATATCGCCTTCCTTGTTGATATGGCCCACGAGAAAAATCGGGACATTGGTTTCCTTGGCAAAACGCAATAGTTCGCCCGTGCATTCGCGCACCTGTGCGATGCCGCCCGGTGCAGAATCGAGGTGCGGCGTACTCATGGTCTGGATCGAATCCACAATCATGATCTGGGGCAGGAGTTCCTGGGCTTGTTGCAGGATTTTGGTGGTATTGGTTTCTGTCAGAATATAACATTCCGACTGAAAAGCGCCCACACGGTCGGCGCGCATTTTGATTTGCTCGTCGCTTTCTTCACCGCTCACATACAACACTTTGGCGGGGGTTTTCATGGCAATTTGCAGGAGCAGGGTACTCTTTCCGATGCCCGGTTGTCCGCCGATCAGCACCAGCGAACCGGGTACAATGCCGCCGCCCAGCACCCGGTTTAGTTCCTGATCGGGTGTTGCAAGGCGAATGGTGCGGCCGGTTTGCACCTGTTGCAGCAACACCGGTTTGGGCGCCTCGGTTTTTCCTCCTGCCGGCGCCCAGGATTTTCTTTTTTCCTCGGCGACGGTTTCTTTCTGGATGAGTTCTTCCTGGTAGGTATTCCACTCGCCACAATGCGGACATTTGCCTAACCATTTAGGCGCTGATGCACCGCAGTTTGAACAGAAAAAAATAGTGCGTGGTTTTGCCATTATGCTGCGCGCAAGGTGATTGGGTGTGAAATGTCGTGATTTTTAGGCAAGTAAGGTACTTCTTTCAAAACCACGTTGCAAGGGGTTTAAAACGATGTTTTTCGAAGAAGGCACAAAGATACCCAAACACCAGGCGACCTGCTTTTTGGAAATTCTTTTTATATCATTCCTGAACTTTTTGGTCGGAAAACTTTTTACACCCATATTTGCACGGTACTCCGAAACAACTCACATCACTAATCCATGACGGCCCGTACACTCATTGCCCACGATATTCCAGCGCTCGGCATGCATCATACCGGACGCGACGCTTTTCATCAGCTCAGCGATTACCACGTCAAACACCTTCCGGTGGTGGAAGATGGCAAACTGGTGGGGCTGCTTTCCGAAGAGGAGGTTTTTAACCATAAACTTTCCGATCCGCTCAGTGAACATGATTTTTCCCTGCTACCGCTGTTCCACGTACTGGAAAGCGAACATATTTTTGAGGTAATTCGACTCATGGGCAATCACCGCCTGACCATCCTTCCGGTGGTGGATGCCGAGGGGAATTACCTCGGACTGATCCAGCAAAACGACCTGTTGCGCTACTTTGCCCAAACAGCGTCTTTGACCGAACACGGGGCCGTGCTGGTGCTGTCATTGCCACGCCGCGATTATGCCCTTTCCACCATTGCCCGGATTTTTGAAGAAGAAGGCGTTCACATTCTCGCTACTTTTTTAACCGCCACTTCCGATCCTGAATACATCGAGCTGACGCTCAAACTCGACCGGCACGACCTGGCACGCGCTATTGCCTCATTAGAACGACACGAATTTGAAATCAAGGAATCTTTTGGCGAAACCGACCGCAGCGACCTGTTGCGCGAACGCTACGATGCGTTGATGCATTACCTTAACGTGTAAAAATTTCCTTATCCCGGGCTTTGGCCTGTCTTATGCAACTCTGGCACCTTGAAAACATTGACGTGACGCACCTGCTTTGCCCGACCAAACTGGGCGATGAAGACCTGATGTCGCGCCACAAACGCTGCCAGTTCAAAAAAGGAGAAGCCGTTTATGTGCCGCAAGACCTTTCCGACCGCATTTTTTTTATCAATGAAGGCCGGGTTAAAATCTCGGTCATGAATGAGGAAGGCAAGGAAATTACCAAAGCCATTCTTGGCCGCGGCGAAGTTTTCGGCGAACTTGCCATGCTGGGCGAACAAACCCGGCACGACGTCGCCACTGCCCTCGAAGATACCGATACCTGCGTGGTCACCCTGGAGGAATTGCGCGGCCTGATGCGCGAGCGTTCTGAAATCAACCTGTTTTTTATGAAGATGTTCGGCGCCCGGCAACTGGAAATGGAGCGCCGCCTCGAATCGCTGGTATTTCGCGACAGCCGCAGTCGGATCGTCGAGTTTTTGGTGCAACTCGCCCAAAACAAAGGCCAACGCGTAGGCTATGAATGGGTCGTGCGCAAACCCGTTACCCATCAGGAAATTGCCAATCTCACCGCCACCAGCCGCCAAACCGTAACTACCACACTCAACGACCTGCGCTACAAAAAACTGCTTACCTTCAACCGATCACGACTGCTCATCCGCGACCTCGACGGACTGACGGCAGAGATCAAAAGATAATCCCCTCCGATGAAAGATAATTTTTCCGCCCAATCGGCCGACTACGCGCAGTTCCGGCCAGGCTATCCAGCCGCACTTTTCGATTTCTTGTTTGAAAACTGTACCGGTTTCGACAGCGCCTGGGATGGCGCCACCGGCAATGGACAAATCGCCGTTCATCTTGCCAAACGATTCCGACGGGTGGAGGCCACCGACATCAGCGAAAACCAGTTGAAAAACGCCCTCCAAACACCCAATATCCGCTACCGTAAAGGCAGCGCCGAAACGACCGACTTCCCCGATCATTCGTTCGATTTGATCACGGTCGGACAAGCCGTGCACTGGTTCGATTTAGACCGCTTTTATCCCGAAGTACGCCGCGTCGGAAAACCCGGCGCCTTGTTCGCCCTGCTGGGCTATAACCTGCTCCGGGTGGATGCGCCGACGGATACGTTGATCGAACATTTTTACCGTACCATCCTGCACGATTGCTGGGACCCCGAACGGCATCTGGTCGAACAGGCATACACCACCCTCCCGTTCCCTTTTGAAGCGGAAATTCCCCTGCCCGCTATGGCTTCGACGTACAACTGGACGGTGGATAATCTGCTGGGCTATCTGGGCACCTGGTCGGCGGTACAGCATTTTATCCGGAAAAACGAACGCCACCCCATCAATGAAGATTTTATCCGGCAGCTAAAAGCCGTTTGGCCCGCCGGCGAACAAAAAACCGTGCGTTTTCCCGTTTTCGGCCGCATCACCCGGCTCTAAACCCAATAACCTTCTAAACCCAATAAACCTTCTAAACGCGTAATAAACCACCCTAAACCCAATAAACCACCCTAAACGCTATAAACCCTCCTCATGGCCGAGCCTTTAAAAAACATGTTCTCCCGCTCGCTGGTCGAGCCGTTTGTTGCCGAGGTGATGGCTGTCTGGCCTGAGTTTCCGCAACGCAATTTTCTGCACCATGTTTTTGATGAAAACTGGGAATCTCTCGAGCTTAAACAGCGGGTTCGACACCTTAGCCTGTGCCTGCGCCGGCATTTGCCGGCCGAATACCCGGCAGCCCTGGAAATTTTAGTGGATGTTGCCCGGCGCTACATTGCCCGACAGGGTGAAAAACTGACATTCGAATACACGTTTTTACCCGATTTTGTAGAAAATCATGGCGTGGAATACCCCGACCATTCCATCCCGGCGCTCGAAACGCTGACGCGCTGGAGCAGCGCCGAATTTGCCGTTCGCCCGTTTTTACTGCGTTACCCGGCGCGCATGCACGCACAAATGCTCGAATGGTCGCAGCACGAAAGTCCGATGGTGCGCAGACTCAGCAGCGAAGGCATTCGACCGCGACTGCCCTGGGGCATGGGGGTGCCGATGTTGAAAAAAGACCCCTCGCCCATTTTACCCATTCTGGAAAACCTGAAAAACGATCCCGCCGAAACCGTCCGCCGCTCGGTGGCCAACAACCTGAACGACATCGCAAAAGATCATCCGCAATTGGTGCTTTCCATCGCCGAACGCTGGTTAGGCCAAACGGCCGCCACCGACTGGGTGGTACGCCATGCCTGCCGGGGATTGTTGAAAAAAGGGAATGCTGCTGCATTGGCGCATTTTGGTTTTGAACAAGGCGTGGCGGGCGTCGAAATTTCCGGTGTGAGGTTTTCTGAAAATGTATCGCTCGGCGGGCGTTTTGAATGTTCATTCGAGGTGAAAAATACCGGTACGGATGAACTCCGGTTACGACTCGAATACGGGGTGGATTATCAAACGCTGTCGGGAAAAATATCCACCAAAGTATTCAATATCAAAACCCTCCAACTCGCGCCGCAGCAATCGGAAAGCCTGCGCCGGCACCTGAGTTTCCAGGATTTGACTACGCGCAAACATTACCCGGGGCCGCACCGCTGGCGCATCCTGGTGAATGGCGCCGAAATGGCAGCCTATTTATTTATGGTATCCTGATCTCGTTGTCCAAAAAATCTGATGACCAAATTGCCGGCGTTTCGGAATTTTGCGACCCATGTACCAGTTTTTCAAACCGCTGCTTTTTGCACTCTCCCCCGAAACCGCGCACCGCGTCACTTTTCAATTGCTCGACCTTGCTGCCGCTTTCCCGCCTACCCGCAGGTTGTTGCGACACTGGTTCTGCCTTCCCGAACCGCAATTAGAAAAAAAAGCCCTGGGCTTACATTTCCCTAATCCCGTCGGACTGGCCGCCGGCTTCGACAAGGACGGCAGGCACCTGCACGGACTGGCTTTGCTGGGTTTCGGATTTATCGAAGTGGGTACGGTAACACCGCTGGCGCAGTCCGGCAATCCGCGTCCGCGTTTGTTTCGTTTGCCCCTCGATCATGCCCTGATCAACCGGATGGGTTTCAACAATGAAGGACTGGATGCCCTGGCGGAGCGCTTGAAAAAATGGCGCGAAACGGCACCTGCAGGCGGCCCCCTGATTGGCGGCAACATCGGCAAAAACAAGGCCACGCCCAATGAAACCGCTGAACAGGATTACCTGATTTGTTTTGAAAAATTGTTCCCCTGGGTAGATTATTTTGTGGTGAATGTCAGTTCGCCCAATACGCCCGGTTTGCGCGAATTACAGGAAAAAGCCCCGCTCACGCGATTGTTGCAGCAGTTACAAACCAAAAATGCCGAACAAGCCGCGCCCAAACCCATTCTGCTGAAAATTGCCCCCGACCTGAGCAACCCTCAACTCGACGATATTGCCGACATCGTACGTGAAACAGGCCTTGCAGGTGTGATTGCGACCAACACAACCATCTCCCGTAGTAACTTGAATACTTCCAATGCGACCATTGAAGCCATCGGTGCGGGCGGACTAAGCGGTGCGCCGGTGCGCGAACGCGCGACAGCGGTGATTCGTTACCTTCGGGAAAAATTAGGCGACCATCCCGTCATCATCGGCGTAGGCGGCATTGATTCTCCGGTTGCCGCTGAAGAAAAAATCAACGCCGGCGCCGATCTGGTGCAGGTGTACACCGGCATGATATACGAAGGCCCGGCCCTTGTCAGGAAAATATTGGAAGCGCTTCGTCGCCAGGCGTTTACAGTTAACCCTTAATCTAAATCATGTAATCTTAAATCTAAAATCATGTAATCTTAAATCTTACCGTCCCCCGTCCCCCGTCCCCCGTCCCCCGTCCCCCGTCCCCCGTCCACCGTCCACCGTCCCCCGTCCCCCGTCCCCCGTCCCCCGTCCCCCGTCCCCCGTCCACCGTCCCCCGTCCCCCGTCCCCCGTCCCCCGTCCCCCGTCCCCCGTCCCCCGTCCACCGTCCCCCGTCCCCCGTC
>JANRLZ010000128.1:0-40430 GCA_033762055.1 Saprospiraceae bacterium | reverse complement strand
GCTTCTTCCCTTCAAAAAAACAACCATTGCCTGGTTTGAAGATACTTTCCAGAGCTTTGGAAAAACTACAGATAATAACTGATGCTTACTTAATCTTCTGTCAAAGAACTTGATTGCTGGTTTTGTGGGTAATCAATAGCCCCATCAACCTCCATAAACCCCATCAACCAATGCCGTACTTTTGTGCTTTAAAGCATTGAAAACCGCTTCCCATGGATTTTAAAATTACCTCGGAATACCAGCCTACCGGCGACCAGCCACAGGCGATCCAGCAATTGGTGGAAGGCGTACAATCGGGCGAACGGGCCCAGGTTTTACTCGGCGTTACCGGCTCGGGAAAAACCTTTACCATGGCGAACGTTATCGCACAGTTGAATAAACCCACGCTGGTGTTGACCCACAATAAAACCCTGACGGCCCAACTGTATGGCGAACTGCAAAGTTTTTTTCCCGACAATGCAGTGGAGTATTTTGTCAGTTATTACGACTACTATCAGCCGGAAGCTTATCTGTCGGTATCCGACACATACATCGAAAAAGATTTGCAAATCAATGAATTGGTGGATAAGTTACGGCTGCGCGCTACCAGTACATTGTTGTCGGGGCGTCGTGATATTATCATTGTCGCCTCGGTTTCCTGCATTTATGGCATGGGGAACCCGGATGATTTTAAAACCGGAATCATTCGGCTTCAAAAAGGGATGAAACTTCCCAAAACGCAATTTCTGTATGCACTGACCGACAGCCTTTATTCACGTACGGAAACCGATTTTTCCCGCGGCACTTTCCGGGTGCGCGGCGATACAGTGGATATCAATTTGCCGTATGCCGATACGGGATACCGCGTAATTTTCTGGGGCGATGAAATTGAAGCCATTGAAAGCCTCGAACTGGTGTCGGGTCGTCGAATTGAAGCGCTGGACAACGCTGCTATTTTTCCGGCCAATTTATACGTGGCGCCAAAAGAGCGGCTGACCCAGATTATCCATGAAATTCAGGATGAAATGGGGGCGCAGGAACGTTATTTTATCAGCGAAGGCCGTCTCGCGGAAGCGCGACGGGTTAAGGAACGGACGACGTTTGATCTGGAAATGATCCGCGAACTCGGATATTGCTCCGGTATTGAAAACTATTCCCGCTTTTTTGACCGCCGAAAACCCGGAACGCGCCCCTTCTGCCTGCTTGATTATTTTCCGGACGATTTCCTGATGATTATTGACGAGAGCCATGTCACCATACCCCAGGTACGCGGTATGTGGGGAGGCGACCGCGCTCGCAAACAATCGCTCGTAAACTGGGGTTTCCGGCTGCCATCTGCCATGGATAACCGGCCACTGAGTTTTGAAGAATTTGAGGGTATGATCAACCAGGTCATTTTCGTGAGCGCCACCCCTGCCGATTACGAACTGGAAAAAACAGAAGGGGTGGTGGTGGAGCAATTGGTGCGCCCTACGGGCTTGCTCGACCCGCCGATTGTAGTAAGACCTTCGTTGAACCAGATTGACGACTTGATTGAGGAAATTCAAAAAAGAGTGGAGGTAGAAGAACGTGCTTTGGTAACCACCCTGACCAAACGCATGGCAGAAGAATTGGCCGAATATTTTGCCAAAGTAGGCATCCGGTGTCGTTACATTCATTCGGAAGTAGAAACACTGGAACGCGTGGAAATTTTGCGCGATCTGCGTTTGGGTGAATTTGACGTACTGATCGGGGTCAACCTGTTGCGCGAGGGGCTGGATTTACCCGAAGTTTCACTGGTTGCGATTCTCGATGCCGACAAGGAAGGTTTTCTGCGCAACGCCCGTTCATTGACCCAAACAGCCGGTCGCGCGGCGCGTAATTCCAATGGATTGGTCATTTTCTATGCCGACAAAATCACGGATGCCATGCAGCACACGATGGACGAAACCAATCGCAGGCGCAGCATCCAGATTGCTTATAACGAAGCGCAAGGTATCACGCCCCGTACGGTGACCAAAAGCCGGGAACAAATTCTGGCTACGCGCAGCATCCTCGATATTCGGGATACACAGCCGACCAAATATTATGTTGAAAAAGAAGAGGTTACACTGGCTGCAGAGCCCATTGTTGCAATGGCCTCACGCAGCCAGCTGGAAAAGATGATCGCTGATGCGGAAAAGAAAATGAAAGCAGCCGCCAAAGACCTCGATTTTATCAGCGCCGCTCAATACCGCGACGAAATGAATGCGCTAAAAAAACAATTAGGCGAGCGCTATGGGTGGCATGAATAGTCATTCGTCTTAACTACACCATTGGTACATAAAGTTCGCCATTGAGTACGTTGCGGCTGACAACGATGCGTTGTACCTCGGAAGTGCCTTCGTATATCTGTGTGATTTTGGCATCCCGCATGAGGCGCTCTACGTGATATTCCTTTACAAAGCCGTACCCACCGTGAATTTGCACGGCTTCAACCGAATGGCGCATCGCTACATCGGAGGCGTAAAGTTTGGCCATGGCCGCTGCCTGGTCGTAGTTAAGTTGCTGGTCTTTCATGATGGCGGCGCGGTAAACCAGCAGACGGGCTGCTTCTATTTCAGTAGCCATATCGGCAATTTTAAACGCAATGGCCTGGTGGTTGGCGATGGGTTTGCCAAAAGCCTGTCGCTCCTTGGCGTAAGCAACTGAAAGTTCATAAGCGCCTGCTGCGATCCCCAGTGCTTGCGAGGCAATGCCGATTCGTCCGCCGGAGAGGGTTTTCATGGCAAACTTGAACCCGAATCCGTCTTCGCCAATCCGGTTTTCTTTGGGCACTTTTACGTCCGAATACATGATGGAAGTAGTATCAGACGAACGGATACCGAGTTTGTCTTCCTTGGCGCCGATGGTTACACCGGGCCAATCTGCTTCTACTATCAGGCAGTTGATCCCTTTGTGCCCCTTGGCTACATCGGTTTGCGCCATCACGAGGTGGAGTTTGGAAGTTGCGCCGTTGGTGATCCAGTTTTTGGTACCGTTGAGCAGGTAATGATCGCCCATGTCAATCGCAGTGGTGCGCTGGCTGGTGGCGTCGGAGCCGGCTTCGGGTTCGGAGAGGCAGAAAGATCCGATCCATTCGCCGGTAGCGAGTTTGGGCAGGTATTTTCTTTTTTGTTCTTCCGTTCCAAATACTTCAATTCCCCAGCAAACGAGCGAGTTATTGACCGACATGATAACGGAGCAGGAATTATCCACTTTTGAAATTTCTTCCATGGCAAGCGCATACGACAGTGTGTCCATGCCGCCACCCCCGTATTCCGGTGAAACCATCATACCCAGAAAGCCCAGTTCGGCCATTTTCTTGACTTGTTCTGCTGGGTAAATACCCTTCGAATCGCGCTCGATAACACCGGGCTTTAACTCGTTTTGGGCAAAATCGCGGGCCGCTTGTTGTACGGCAAGATGCTCTTCAGTGAGGTGAAACATATAACAGGTTGTGGTGGAAAGTAAAAATTGCACGGCGAAGGTACGAGAGCGACAAAAAAAGAACCCCGCGAAAGCCTAAAACTTTCAACGGGGTGCTTTTTACCCGATCAGTCCGGCACTACCTGATCACATATTTTTCCGCCGCCTGCAACACTTCTTTGTCGGGCGTGCCGCCGTAGTGGACGAAAGCCACCACACTGCAATGATGATCCACCCATGTTGGAGGCAAGGTAACGTTGTATGTACGACGCACCAGGGCTCCTTCTACCAGTGGCTCGGTGATGGGGTCGCCGCCGGCATTACTTACCACGTCGCGCAAGACATGGCGGTGTACATAATTGGGAACAAAAACGTTGGAATCGTTTTGCAGGTCAACAATGCTGTCTTGCGTGATTAAAACCGTGAGATACGGATCACCTTTTAAATTAATGCCCGGCAAGGCGTCCACGTCCACGGTAATGGCAAGTTCACGCGAAACAGCGTTATACTCGTTGTCAATCAACACCTCCAGTCCGAAATCCTGGCTAAATTCGCCACGAATAATACCTTCCCAGCGGGTATGCGGGTTGATAAAAGTAAAAGTTTCGTTGCTGGGCAGTACACGGTTTATGGCAGAAGACGGAAACCCTTCCAGGCCGCCGATAAAGTTGGCAAGGGCCTGCGCATCGGCCGAACGGAAGTCGTACTGACTGCCCGGATAGGGTACGGAGAAAGGCCCGGCTGCGTGAACCGATACTACAATCAGTTCGCGGCCTTCGGCCTTGAACGTGGCCTGTAAATTGGTGAGTGTGCGCGCGCCATCAGGGCATTGCGAACAAGCTACCCCGGTCGCTTCTTCCACCAGCACCCGGCGGATACCACCGCTGAGTTCGGGTATTTCGATGGGACGTTCTTCGCAGGAAAGCGAGGTTAAAATAGCGGCTGCAATGAGCGGAAACAAGACTTTTTTCATCGTTTAAAAATTTGGTTGGTTAAAAAGAGGAGTTTACTGTCAGTTTTATACCGTTAAACGCCGGTTCGTACCGGCAGATACCACCGGCACAGTTAATGCCTTCTACCTGTTTAATGTAAGCAAGCGAAACGCGATTTGATTTGTGCGAATACACCACTCCGACAGAGGGGAAGTGGGTACCGTCGTATTTCACCTTGTCGCGCAATTTGTCGGGCGGGAATTTTTGTTCAGGGTTTTTATGTTTGAGTTTGTACATGTCGGAGGCAAAGAAAATCCAGTGAGGCGCCAGGCCTACTTCGACCAGACCATTCACCCATGAGCCAAATTCATCTTCGGTTGAAAGGTATTGGGCTTCGATGCGCACTGATTTGCGGGGTGAAAACTTGTACAACAATTCGGCGTATGGCGTCACGGCATCCACGTAATCATCCTTGCCCTGATAAATGAAAATATTGTATTTCAACACCTGCACGCCTCCGATAAATTGCCATTTTCGTTTTTGTTTCCAGGTAAACTCCGGCGTGATCTCGCGGTACAGCTCGGTGCCATCGAGAAACTGAATTTCAGAGATATTAAGACCCACCGACAGTTTTTTACTCACTTTATACCGCACATCCAATTGCAGGGCCTGTTCCCCGATTTCCTGGGTAGCAGGGGCAAAACGGGTGGTAAGCCGGTAGGTATTTAGTTTGGCCATCGGCGGCAAAAAATTAATCGGCCCCTGAATACCCAGTGCAAATGGATTTTGGCGGAAAGAAAAATCCTTGGTGCGTTTGGCTTCCAGGGTGATACCAAAGCCGCTTTTTGAGTACGACATACTGGTGTAGAACGTGTAACCCATGCGGTTGGACAATTTACCCAGGATCGTGTCCAAACGCACTCCACCCGAATCTTGCACAATAACGGTGCGCGGCGCAAAAGGATCGTTGATCACGTCATTGGTTTTGGCGGCAGCTTCTATGTACCAGGTGAAATCGCCAGCTGTCAGGGTGTTGAAAACGGTGCCGGCATAAGTGTTATATTGAGCGCCAGTGCTGTCAACCGGAAGGTAACCGCTGATGTTGTTCACAATTTCGGTGGCGGTTTCGGTCGTATAAGTGCGGCCCACAATACCGGCGCCGGGCGCGAGTGTGAAATTTTTGGTGGAGTCCGGCTTGATAAAGCCTTCGATCGAGCCACCGCGCAGGATGGTGCCATAGCGGTCAAATTGTTGTTTTTGCCGCCCGGTAAACGCCTTTATTTTCCAGTTTTCGTTGATTTTGTAGCCCACTTGTGCGCCAAACAGGGCATTGTCAATCATCAGGGCGCGTTCTTCATAGGCGCGGTAAATGATGCCTGCGCCGATCTGGTCGTACAGGTATCCGCCGGCGATGTCGAACTTGTCAATTTGTTTTCGGGCGTACCAGCGGCCAATGCCGACATCGGAATAAGAACCGCTCGGATTCAACAAATTCGAGTTATTAAACATATCGAAGCGAATACCTGCATCGAAGCCGTTGTTCGAATAATTGAGGCTCAGCCAGGTTTCAGCGCCAAATTTCTGGTAATCGTACTGCGGAATTCCGGCAGTGCCCAGCGTCGAATCGGGCGCAAAAAAGAAATTACCGTTGGCCTGGAGGTTGCCGGTAATACGCCCGTT
Source organism: Saprospiraceae bacterium (assembly GCA_033762055.1). Taxonomy (GTDB): domain Bacteria; phylum Bacteroidota; class Bacteroidia; order Chitinophagales; family Saprospiraceae; genus M3007. Next base: position 34,413 of record JANRLZ010000128.1, on the reverse strand, counting down.
GTTTTGGGCAATGCCCGTCAAACTAACGGCCAATAAGATAAGTAACAGGGAAAGTCTTTTCATGCAAAAAGGAAGGATGTGCGGCAAAGTTAGTTTGCGCTTAAAATCCTTCCTTTTTTTATTGAAGAAATTGGTCGTTACCGGACAATTTGGCGGGTATTTTCGCCCTTTCACTCAGTTCCAGCTCACGTATTCCGGAATATCCGCTATGATTTCAAAGCGATTTCCCTTGTTATACATTACCTGGCTCCAGAGTTGCGAAGGTTTTGATTTGAAAAGGTAATTGGCGTGCATGTGGGCGGTCACCCAGGAACCCACCTCCATTTCTTCGTCCAGTTGTCCGCCCGACCAACCGGCATACCCTACAAAAAATCGAATATTGTGGGGTTCAATCAAACCGCTGCTTATCAGAAATTTGAGGTTGTCAAAATCGCCTCCCCACCAAACGCCGTCGCTCAAATGAATGCTGTCTTCCAGCAAATCGCCCACATTATGTACATAATGCAGCGTATCGGTCTGAACCGGTCCGCCATAAAATACTTCCGCATCGAATTCCGGGAAATCGGAAATCAGTTCATTAACCGTCAGCTCCGTTTTTTTGTTGAGAATAAAACCCACGCTTCCTTCTGCATGGTGTTCGCACAGCAATACCACCGTACGTCTGAAATAGGGGTCCAGCATAAACGGCTCGGCGACGAGCAATTGTCCGCTTTTTATGATGGAATTAGTCATCATCGCACACAAAGGATTAGTTGCGGACGAAAGTAGGCAAGAAAGTTATTCCAAGCAAATTTTTGCCCTCAAAAAGTCGGCGTCTTTTTATTTATTGTTGGAAACAAGTTGAACGCCTGCCGAGGTGCCGATTCGATCGGCGCCGGCTTCGAGCAGGCTTTGTGCCTGTTCGACCGTGCGAATCCCGCCGGCGGCTTTTATTTTGACTGGATACGGGGCGAGTTTGCGCAGGGCGCTTACCATTTCCGGTGTTGCGGGGTGGCCGTGAAACCCCGTCCCCGTTTTAAGCCAGCCGATACGTGCTTGTAGGGCGGCTTCACAGACCCGCTGCAATTCGTCATCGGTAAGCAATCCGCATTCAAGGATCAGTTTGAGGGTCTTCCCGCGCATACTGGTGGCAAGGGTGAGCGCCTCAATATCATGCCCGACATGGTTCCATTGCCCGCTTTTGACAGCGGCGATATTGACAACGGCGTCAATTTCATCGGCGCCTTCGTCGTTGGCGCGTTTGATCTCTTCACTTTTTGCTGCAATGGCGGAATAGCCCATCGGGAAGCCAACCACGGTAACGAGACGGGTTTTGGCGCCGGCGGATTCCAGCATTCTTCGGGCATCACGTACAAACAGCGGCGGGATACAGATTCCTGCAAAGCCGTATTGTATTGCCTCGTCGCATACCCTGCGCACGTCTGCCAGCGTGGTGTCGGGTTTAAGTATGGTTTGTTCGATAACTTTCGCCAGTTCAGCCATATCTTCTTTTTCCGAAGGGGATTAAAAAAGGTGTAAAAAAAGCGGGGCGCAATCAGGGCACTTCCACGGCATTCAGCACCCGGGTCACAATATCCTCTGCGTTCAGCCCTTCCGCCTCCGCCTCGTAACTTAACCCGATACGGTGCCGCAAAGCGTCGGCGCAAACATAACGCACATCTTCCGGAACTACATACCCCCGGCGACGCAAAAAAGCCGTAGCCCGGGCGGCCTGCGCCAGTGCGATGCTGGCGCGCGGGGATGCTCCGTATTGAAGCAAAGCGCCCAGACTTTTTAGCCCAAACTGGGCGGGATTGCGCGTGGCAAACACAATATCCAGGATATAATGTTCAATTTTTTCATCCATATAAATGCCGTGCATCACTTCCCGGGCGCGAAGCAAAGCCTTGGTATCCACTACTTTATGTACATGTGGTTGCTCGCCGCTCAGGTTGCGCCGCACAATATCTCGTTCTTCTTCCTTGGATGGATAGCCGATTTTTACCTTCAATAAAAAACGGTCGGCCTGGGCTTCCGGAAGCGGGTAAGTGCCTTCCTGTTCGATGGGGTTTTGGGTAGCCAGCACCAAAAACGGATCGTCGAGCGGGAATGTTTCGGTTCCAATGGTTACCTGACGCTCCTGCATGGCTTCAAGCAAGGCGCTTTGTACTTTTGCCGGCGCGCGGTTGATCTCGTCGGCCAACACAAAATTGGCAAAAACCGGGCCCTTCCTCACCGAAAACTCCGACCGGGCCGGGTTGTAAATCATGGTGCCCAGCACATCGGCAGGCAACAAATCCGGGGTAAACTGGATGCGGCTGAAACGGGCATCTACCGCCTGGGCGAGGGTGCGGATGGCCAGTGTTTTTGCCAATCCCGGCATTCCTTCCAGCAAAATATGACCTTTGGTCAGCAGCCCGATCAGGAGTTTTTCAAGCATTTGCTCCTGTCCGACGATTACCTTGGATGTTTCTGCTTTCAGTTGCTCGACAAAAGCGCTTTCCGTGTGTATTTGCTGGTTCAGCGCCTGGAGATCAAAGTATTGTGCCATTATTGGGTGGTTCTTTCAACGCAAATTAAGCGGGCAAATGTAGGAATTGCGTGGTTGCCCGGATGCGCTTTTTAGACGGCGGAGGGCCTTTGTACCCTTTGCTGATTGTTGCGTGTCATTCTTCGGCAGCATTAACTACCTTTACGCCCCGAACAAAAGCTCTTTACTGGTATGAAAGCATACGTATTCCCCGGTCAGGGTTCGCAGGCAGAAGGAATGGGCCGCGAGTTGTACGAATCCAATGCACAGGCGCAGGATTTGTACGAACAGGCCAATGCCATTCTCGGATGGCGCCTCAGCGATGTGATGTTTCATGGCTCGAAGGAAGACCTGACGCAAACCAACGTCACTCAGCCTGCAGTATTTCTCGAAAGCATTGTGCGGGCCAAGGTAGCCGGCGATGCCTTCCAGCCGGCAGCAGTTGCCGGCCATTCACTTGGCGAATTCACCGCGCTCTGCGCCGCTGGCGCCCTGTCGTTCGAGGCGGCGCTTTCCCTGGTAAGCCAGCGCGCAATTGCCATGCAAAAAGCCTGTGAACTTGTTGACAGCACCATGGCTGCCGTTTTGGGTATGGACGACGCGGTGGTGGAGGAAGTGTGTAAAAGTATCGAAAACGAAATTGTCGTCGCCGCCAACTACAATTCGCCCGGACAATTGGTCATCTCCGGTACCCGAAAGGGTATTGAAATAGCCGTGGAAAAACTGACGGCTGCAGGCGCCAAACGGGTGTTGGTGCTGCCGGTAGGCGGCGCTTTTCACTCTCCCCTGATGCAACCGGCGCAGGACGAGTTGGCAGAAGCCATCAAAGCCGCGCAATTTTCAAAGCCCGTCTGCCCGGTCTATCAAAATGTGCATGCCCGGCCGGTTGTCAACCATGAAGATATTCGCAGCAACCTGATTGCGCAGTTAACGGCCCCCGTGCGCTGGACTAAAACCATCGAAAATATGATTGCCGACGGCGTTACTGAATTCGTAGAAGTGGGCGCCGGCGCCGTATTGCGCGGCATGATTCGGAAAATAAACAAAGACGTGGCCACCGACGGCATTTGAATGCCGGGCGAATGCGGCTCATTTTCAAGGTTTAACTCCGGTAATTAGTCACCAAAAAATTATCCCCGACATGTTTGATAACCTGCTTGGCAATCTCCAGAAACAACAGGAAGAATTGCAACAAACTTTGGCCGAAACTTTTGTAGAAGCCGATGCAGGCGACGGCGCTGTAACGGTGAAAGCCGGCTGCGACCTGCATATTGAAAATATCAAATTTGACGTCGCCAAGCTGGATATGAACGATCCGGAACAGGTGGAAGACCTCGTGCTGGTGGCCGTCAATAACGCACTGGAAGCCGCCAAAGCCAAAGCGGCCATTGAAACGAACCGTTTGTTGAAAAATATGATGCCGCCCGGCATGCCCGATTTTGGCAATATGTTGGGCCGATAAGCCCGATGTAAAGGTGCATCACTCCACACTTTCGCAACGGATCGGGCGTTTTGTCGCCTACATTCACATAACTACTTTGCAAACATTGCCAAAATTCGATTTACGAATGCGATTCTTTTTTCTCCTTTTCGGCTTTGGCCTCTGGAGCACGCTTGCTTCGGCCCAGGTGGTTTCCGACAAACTGGAAGCCTATTTTTCCTTCGACAATTGCAAGGCTATTGACGATAGCGGAAATGGCTCCAGCGGCGCGCTCAAAGGCGATATCGCCTGCGCCTGTGGTCTGCGCGACTCGGCCATGTATTTTGTAGACGACAACGACGCGTTGAACCTGGTCGGCCCCTTCGCTGATGTGTTCACAACCAGCGACTTTACCGTCAGTTTTTATTTCCGCCCCATCCCGCAAAACGGGCAGCAAACCGCCTCCCAACTCGTAATGGCCAAGCAGGATTCCTGCAACCTGAAGAATGCGTTTTGGGTGCGCTACAACGACAAAAACTATCGGATGAGCGCAGGCATCAGCGAAAACGATACGCTGCTGGCTACCGTCACCGCCGAACTTGATCTGAACGCCTGCTGGCAGTATATCACGATTACCCGCAGCAATACGCTTTTTTCTATCTGGGTAAACGGAATACTGCGCGATTCCCGCACTTCTGCTGCGCGAATTGACCTGACTAATACCACGCCGCTGGTGATCGGCGACCCCGTTTGTCCGCTCGACCTCGAATTGCGCGGCACTTTCGACGAACTTCGTTTCCACAGCAAAGCCCTCGATGAGGATGAAATCAAACGCTACAACCTGCGCGCCGATAAAATCCTGAACCGCGATACGCTGGTTTATCTCGGCAACACCTTTCAGGCGCTTACGACGCAATATTGCGTCGGGCAATACGAATGGTCGCCGCTCAGTGGTGTTGACAACCCCACCGCCCCGCAACCTTTTATCACGCCGACCCAAACGACTACCTACCAGGTAACCTTTACCTACGACGACGATTGCATCGCCACCGACACCTTGCTTGTCACGGTCATTGACCCTGCAACGCTCGATTGCAACCAGATTTTTATCCCGAATGCCTTTACACCCGGTACCAGCATAAAAACCAATGATGAATTCGGTATCAGTAACCCGTTTGCCGTAGACGAATTTATTTCATTCGAAGTATTTGACCGATGGGGTGGAAAGGTTTTTACCGCTACCGACCAGTTTCAGACCTGGGATGGCACCTCGAACGGACAACCGGCCAATCCCGGCGTTTTCCTCTACCGCCTCCACTACAAATGCGACGGCCGGGAAAAAGTAAAGGCCGGCAGCCTGACCTTGTTGCGTTAGACCAGGTTTCGTCATACAATCGCATACACCGGACGTACAAAAAGAAAGCCCAAGGCACTTTTGCCTTGGGCTTTTTCACTAAACCGTTTCTATTGTATGAAGCAATAGATGTTTAGCCAAACGTGTGCCAAAAATGAAAAAATTCCCAGGTTCGGGCATTTTTTTCTGAAAAAATGTTCTCCGTGCCTGTTCAGACACAAAAAACCCTGTCAAATATTGCTACTCGACAGGGACAAAACAAAAAACAAACACTAAGTAAATACTCAGTTTGAATGCAGGAGAAGATTCATTCGGCTAACATTAAGAGGCAGCAAATGTAAACGCATTTAGGGCTTTTGTCAAGAGCAAATTTGTATTTTTTGCTAACAAATGACTAATTTTAAAATAATCTATTGAAACAGATGCCCAAAAATATGCCGGCAAATTTTGGCCCAAAGCCATCACCAAGCCTCATCTTTGCCCGCTTTTTAGTCAAAAGTTCCTATTTTGCACCTAAACGGCATTATCACACATCCTGCACATGATCAGATCGCTATTCCTCCTTTTCGGGCTTGTTTGTTTGTTTATTACTGCCTGCGGATCGCCGGAAGATGAAATTGCCAGAAGAGCCGCAGCAGCAAGGGAAACGGGTGCTGTCAAAACGTCCCCCGATGGCCAGGCGGTTTTTCGCAAAAACTGTGTCACCTGCCACGGCGCCGATGGCGCTTTGGGCCTCAACGGCGCCAAAGACCTCGGCCAGAGTACGCTGACGCTCGAAGAACGCGTCAATATCATCACCAACGGCAAAAAACTGATGACGCCCTTTAATGCCATTCTCAGTCCGGCCGAAATTCAGGCCGTAGCCGTCTATACCCAAACCCTGAAAAAATAACGCATGCAGCATCTGCCGATACAGTCGAACGAAAAAGTGCTGGTCACGGGCGCTACCGGTTTTGTGGGCGCTTACCTCGTACGCGCTTTGTTGAAAAAAGGGATACCGTTTCGCGCATTGCGGCGAAAATCGAGCGCCATGACGCTGCTGCAGGAGCTTGAAAGCCGGATCGAATGGGCTGAAGCCGACGTGCTTGACCTTGGCGCGCTGGAGGATGCCTTTGAAGGCATTACCCATGTGTGCCACTGCGCCGCAATGGTATCGTTTCACCCAAACGATGCCCATAAAATGATGAAAGTGAATGTGGAGGGTACTGCCAATGTGGTCAATTTGTGCCTCGACAACGGGGTGAAAAAATTGGTGCACGTCAGCAGTATCGCCGCCCTGGGCCGCTCGCCCCAGCGGCGGCACCTCGACGAATCCTGCAAATGGGTGGAAAGTCGGGATAACAGCCGCTATGCCGTCAGCAAATACCGATCAGAAATGGAAGTGCAACGCGGAATCGCCGAAGGTTTGCAGGCCGCCATTGTCAGTCCATCCGTCATTGTAGGCAGCCGCGACTGGGAGGAGGGGATGGCCGGGTTTTTTAAAAAAATTGACGAAGGACTGAAGTTTTGCCCCGTCGGCGGCTCTGGTTTTGTGGATGTGCGCGATGTGGTGCGCTTCATGCTCCTGTTGCTTGAAAGCGATTTGTCCGGCGAACGCTATATCCTGAACGCCGTGAACCTGCGTCACCGGGCGTTTTTCGACATGATCGCCCGCGAGCTCGGTGTGCCGTCGCCGCCGGTCACTGTGGGGCCTTTCCTGGCAGAAGTGGCCTGGCGGGTGGAATGGCTGAAAGAAAAAATCCTGGGAACCAAACCCCTTGCCACCCGCGAGAGTGCCCGCGCCAGTGTGACCAACTATACCTATGCCAATGAAAAATCGCGCAGCGTGTTCGACTTCAATTATTTGAATTTCGAAGACACGGTGCGCGATACGGCGAAGCAATATTTGGAGGCGAAAGAGGAGGGGTATGCGGTGAAGTTTTTGGAGGGCTGAAGTTTCAAGCAGGGGGCTTAAGAACGTGAGAAAATTAATGTCTAAGCCCGCTAAGGAACAATCAAACCTCCCCTACGCCGCTATCTTCCTGCGCCGACCGGCCTTGGCGCTCCCGTTTTCGGAAGGTTTCGCCGAATTTTGAAGGCCAATGGCGATTTGCAGTACTTCTTCCATCCGATCCACATAGTGGAATTCAAGTCCCTTAATGTATTCTTTCTCAATTTCAGCCACGTGCTTCTGGTTGTCCTTGCAAAGAATCACTTCGCGGATGCCGGCGCGTTTGGCGGCCAGAATTTTTTCCTTGATGCCGCCCACCGGAAGCACCTTGCCGCGCAAGGTAATTTCGCCGGTCATAGCCAGGAAAGGCTTCAGCGCCTTGCCGGTGAAGGCCGAAGTAAGGGCCGACAACATGGTTATGCCCGCTGATGGACCATCTTTCGGAATGGCGCCTTCCGGTATGTGAATGTGGATGTCGTTTTTGTCAAACACTTCTGCGTCAACCCCCAACTCATCGGCATGGGCCTTGATATAACTGAGCGCCGTGCTGGCGCTTTCTTTCATCACTTCACCCAGGTTGCCGGTTAGTTGCAAACGACCGCTGCCTTTGTTCAGGCTGACTTCGATAAACAAAATTTCGCCGCCCACCGAGGTCCAGGCCAGGCCAATGGCTACGCCGTGCGACTGTTTTTCCTTGTACACCTCGGCGTCGAATTTGGTAGGGCCGAGAATGGCGTGTAAATGTTCGGGTTTGATGACCGGATCGTAATTCTCCTCCATCGCTACTTTTTTCGCCACATAGCGCATCACCGAGCCGATTTCGCGTGAGAGGTGGCGAACGCCGCTTTCGGCTGTATAACTCTGGATCATCCGAACCAGGGTTTTATCGCCGATTTTTACTTGTGCCGGCTTAAGACCATGCTCTTTACGCTCGGTCGGCACCAGGTGGCGTTTGGCAATTTCCACTTTTTCTTCCAGAGAATAGCCGGCAATTTCGATCAGTTCCATACGGTCGAGCAGTGCCGGCTGTATGGTGCTGAGGTTATTGGCCGTCGCGATAAACAATACCTTTGAAAGATCGAATTCGAGTTCGAGGTAATTGTCGTAAAACGTGGTGTTTTGCTCCGGGTCCAGCACTTCGAGCAGGGCCGAGGAGGGGTCGCCACGGAAATCTTTACCCACCTTGTCAATCTCGTCGAGAATAAAGACCGGGTTGGCCGCTTTTGCTTTTTTCAGCGACTGGACAATACGGCCCGGTAAAGCGCCGACATAGGTTTTGCGGTGGCCGCGAATTTCGGCTTCGTCGTGCAGACCGCCCAGGCTCATGCGCACGTATTTGCGTTTCAAGGCACGCGCCACACTGGCGCCCAAGGAGGTTTTACCTACCCCGGGCGGGCCGGCCAGACAGAGAATGGGCGCTTTCATGTCGCCTTTCAGTTTCAGCACGGCAAGGTGTTCGAGAATGCGGTCTTTTACCTTGGTAAGTCCGTAGTGGTCGCGATCCAGCACCTGTTGTACTTTTTTCAGGTCGAACTGATCTTTGGTATAGTCCTGCCAGGGCAGATCGAGCAGGGTTTCCAGGTAGGTCAGCCCCATAGCGTACTCGGCTATTTGCGGGTTGACACGACGTATTTTATTGACCTCGCGCTGGAAGGTTTCTTCCACGTTTTTGGGCCATTTTTTCTTTTTTGCCCGGCGTACCAGCGCCTCGATTTCTTCTTCCTGCGGATTGTAGCCCAGCTCTTCCTGAATGGTTTTGAGTTGCTGGTTGAGGTAGTAATCGCGTTGCTGTTTTTCAATATCCACCCGCACCTTAGACTCAATCTGGTCTTTCAGTTCGAGCAGTTGCAGTTCGGAGTCCATGTGCTGAAGAATTGCACTGGCCTTGTCTTTGAGGTTATTGATTTCGAGAATTTCCTGTTTGTGGTTGACCGGAATGCCGAGATTCGAGGCGATAAAATTGAGCAGGAAATTGTCGTTGTTGATATTGCGCAACATCACCACCGCTTCCGAAGGAATTTGCGGGGAAAGTTCGATGATCTGGCGGGCCGCATCGCGCACGCTGCTGATCATGGCCCGGAATTCGAGTTTGTTTTTCGGGGTATCGTATTCGAGGGTGCTGATTTGTCCCACCATGTAGGGGTCGTCGTGCACCAGGGAGTCGAGGTGAAAACGTTTTCTGCCCTGCAAAATAGCCGTGGTAGAGCCATCGGGCATTTTCAGCAATTTCAAAATACGCGCTACCGTACCCACCCGATACAGGTCGCGGGCAGATGGGGATTCAATTTTAAGGTCTTTTTGAGAAAGCACACCGATGTAACGGTCGCCCTCATAAGCCCGCTGCACAGCGCGAATGCTTTTATCGCGGCCCACCGTGATGGGGGTGACAATACCGGGAAAAAGCACCGTATTTTTCAAGGGCAACAAAGGGACGGTGTCCGGAAATACCTCGCCCGCCTTTTCATCGTCTTCTTCCAAAGAAAAGAGCGGTACGAAATCCGGTTCGTCATCCGACTGCTGCGTCATCAAATAATTATCGAACATAAAGTAAAATCGAGTGGGGGGATAAAAGGATGATCGCGTGCTGTGACGCAAACATGGGGAATATCCCGGATAAAAATAACGGTAAAAATGGATTTGTGTCAAACTGGCAACAAAAAATCCGTTTTTCAACCACCCATCATTAAGTCAAACAACTTGCCAGCGCGAAAAAGCGCATCTTTTGTCAGTTTTTCTGCGGTTGGGCGCGACAAAAAGGCAGGCGTTTTGCGCGAATGAATAGGGCAATGCGGCGATTATGTTGCTTTTTGTTCGAGTTGCGCGATCAACTTCAGCAGACTATCGCGGTTTGCCGCCTTGGTCATGAAGGCCGGCAGGCGACTCAGCATGGCGCTGTTTTTTCGCAGGGTATTGCGGGGGGTAATCCCGCGTTCGCGCAATTTGGCGCCGATGTACCTACGCAATACGTCCAGATGCTCGTAGTTGTATGCCCAAAAAACCGCTTCTCGAAACGACTTTTGCAACCAAAGCGGCAACCCCAATACCGGGTCGGTTTTTTGCCCCTCGTGATAGGGATGCCGGGTGATGTGCGCCTCATATTCGCAGTGATCGCCACACGCTGCGCAATGCAGGGCCAATTTTTCCCAAAGACCGTCCCAGGGAGTGCTGCGTTCCAGCGGCGCATGGCATTCCCGGCATTTTACCGAAACAAAGGCGGTCGCTGCGCCGTACCAGCGACCATTTGTCTCTGTGTGGAAACAAGCCGTGCAGTTCAGCCGCCATTCCACTCCCTGCAAATTCCCATATCGTGGAAAGTGGTCGCCCACCGGCCGGATATGGGCTTTTCCGCTACATTTGGGGCAATGAACCGCAAAATGTGTGGCAAAATCGCCCAATTCAACACCCGGATCAGAAAAACGTGACATAAATCAGCATTTTAAACCTGCTGTAATCGGATGCAAAATAGGCCAAACGAGCAAAATTGATGGGAAAAACCATTCCTTCGATCCTGCTTACGATAGACAATTCTTCTTATGCAACAATTATTCCTCCCCATTCTGCTGCTTGCCGTTTTCCAGACGCCGAATGCGCAAAACCCTGCATCCATCATTGCCAAACATATCGAAGTGATGGGTGGAACGGCCCTTGATTCACTTGAAACCGCTATCATGGAAGCCGATATGGCGATGCTGATTGCCCCGGATGTAAAAAATCCGATGCGGATGACTATCGTCCACCAGCAAGCCTACCGGATGGAACTCAAAACCGCACAGGTGGTGTCCACCGTATTTGTATCCGGAAACAAAGGCTGGAACATTGCCAATTTGATGGGACAAAGAAAAAAACTGCCGATTGACAGTGTGGAAGCCGGCGAGCTGCGCTACCAGACCGACCTGACCGGCCCCCTGCATCGCTACCGGGAAAAAGGGTATGCCGTGTCTTACATCGGATTAGACACCCTCGAAAACAAGGCCACCGCGTATGTTTTTAAGGTCGAATTTGCTCCCCAAACAACCTATTGGTGCTATCTAGACACCACCAGCCTGCTGGAAGTAAAACGCCGGGTAGAAGTACCCATCAACCGGAAATTGCACAGCATGGAGCTGACTTTTTCCGACTACCGACGTGTGGGCCGCGTGATGAAACCCTATCAGATTGCGATGCAAAACAAACGTGGAACCATCACATACACCTACACCAGCATCCTACTGAATCCGCCGGTTGACAGGAAGGCCCTGGCGGCGGAAGAGTGAGTCAGGATTAAAGCCCCCCCCTATAATTTGCATAATCAACAGGGGGGGCTTGACAATGATTTGAAACCCCGTCAACGCGCTACAATTTAAACTTAAACGGCAGGGTAAACATCACTTTTACCGTTTTGCCGTCTTTTACGCCGGGTTTCCAGGCGGGTGAAAGCTGCATGACGCGTACCACTTCCGCGTAAAAGTCGGCGCGGGCGTTGTTGGCATTTTCAAAGCTGCTCAACTTGCCGTCTTTTTCGACCACAAACTTGACAACTACCATCCCTTCGGCGCCTTCGGAGCGGGCAGCTTCGGGGTATTGAATGTTGGAAGTCAGCAGTTTGTATAATTCGGGCTGTCCGCCGGGATATTCCGGTTGTTCATCCAGTTCCGCCAGTTGATTGGGTTTTTCGGACGCCAGTTTGAATTGCAATGGCAGGGTAAATTTTGTTTTTACCACTTTGCCTTCTTTCACGGCGGGCTTCCATTTGGGCATGGCTTTTACCACACGCAAGGCTTCGGCGTTGAGTTCAGGGTGCGTTTTTTGCCCCTTGTCTAGCGTTTTTACTTTTTTCAACGAGCCGTCTTCCTTAACGGTAAATTCCACCAACACCGTTCCCTCTGCGCCGGCAGATTTGGCGGCGTCGGGGTAATGAAGGTTTTCATTCAAAAATTTGAACATCTCGGATGGCCCTCCGGGGTATTCGGGGAGATCGGCCGTTTTTTCGGCGTTGGTGCCGGCCTGGGCCATTGCCGGGGCTTGCCGGAACAAAAGGGCAAAAAGAAATACGAGTGGAATGACGAGGCCAAATTTGGCCGCCCGGACGGGTGCAGACGCTTTTTTTGTCAGCATGATGAGTCTTTGTTTGAGTGGTGATTGAAAAAAGTGGTGAACGAAGGCAATCGGCATTCCGGACTGCGATTGCCCTATCAACAAAAGGCCATATTGTTTGCGATCGGAGTGTTGTGCCGCTTCGGCGTCGGCGAGGTATTCATGTACGTTGCGCAGGGCCTTGCGGTACCAGTGTGCAAGCGGGTGAAACCAGAAAAGGACACAACCGCATTCAGCCCAAAGGACATCGGCGCTGTGCCGCCCATGCGCATGGGCGCGTTCGTGCGCCAGCATGAGCGAGTGAACCGGTTCGGGTGCGTTCTCTGGAACAAATACCCATTTGAAAAAAGAAAACGGCGCATGGGCCGAGGTAGAATAAATGAGTCGGCAACCATCGGGCAGGCGCACCGAGCGCCCGGCGGCAGCCATCCGGGCGATGCAGAACAATCCCCATAGCAAACGCGCCAACGCAAGGGCGCAACCAGCCAGATAGCCCCACCAAAGTGGCGAGCAACCAGGCCAGTTGTCGGCAGCGGCTTCCGCTTCCTGCAGGCCGATGGTCACCAGGGGCAAAGAGGTTCCGGTTATTTCGTGTTCGATCAGCGGCAGGGGCAATTGTTCGGCAGGCCAGGCGGCGAGCAGGATTCCAAGTGCCGATGTGCCGAGCAGGTAAGCCCGATTGGCGCGAAAAAATGTTTCGTGGCGCAGCAAAAGGCAATAAAGTAGCGCGAAAAAGCCCCAACAGAGCGTTAGTTTGAGTAAAAAGATCGCCATGAGAAACCTGTTTATTGGTCGAGCCAGTGAAGGATGTTGCGCAGCAATCGGATGTTTTGCCGGGCTTCCGGCTGGTTGAATCCCACCTGATTGCGCGCCGGTCCGGCGAGTTGAGCGGTGAACATGGCCGCTTCGCCCATCACTACCAGTTTGCCTTTCCCGTACACCATGCAGGCGCCCTGATAAAATCCGTCGGCGGGTTGGGTCGGAGTATCTTCTTCAAACTGCCAGGCGACGCGCGGTGAAGTCAGGGTGTAATTTTTTAACGAAATCAAGGGTTGTGCACCGGGTGGAATCCGAAAAGCGCTGCCGGTGAAGGTCACAACTGTATCAACCCCTTTTGTAATATCGTGTTCCAACAGGCTTTGGTTGCCCCGGTAAAAACGTTCGGTGTTGCGCTGCCGGTTGTCGAAAGCGAAACAATTGAGGTATTCAAAACCAAAAGCTTGCGCCAACTCCTGGGCTGCTCCGGCAAAGGGCATGTGATCGGCAATGAGCAGGAGCCGGCCGCCGTTTTGCACCCAGTCGTGCAGCGCCGATATTTCCTTGGCGCTAAACGCAGAGGGGGTAGGCAGGGTCCAGTTGCCGATGTTCGAACTGTCGAGCGGATTGGAAATGACATAAACACGGGTATTTTTCAGCCCTTCGGGTGTAATTTTTTGTGTATTTGAATGCAGTTGATACCCGTCGGCATGCAAAACCCGGCCAAAGGGTGCATAGCGGTTTTCAAGTGTATGAAAGTTGTGATGGGCTGCATCAACCGTTACCAGCGGCCCTTTGTCCGGCGCATAGCGGGGAGCAATTATACCCATCTCAAACGTGGTGTCGGGTATTTGCTGTGCGGTGAGTGTGGAACAAACGCACGTAATAAGGAGCAGCGTGACAGGAGCGATTTTGAACATAATTGGCTATTTTTCCAGCATTTTAACCATTGCTTCGAGCGCTTCACGGCTCAGTTTTTCTTCTTCTGCCAAATGAGAAACCAGGCGCGGCACTGAACCGCCGAAATAATTGCGCAAAAGATCGCCCAGACTACGGCGGCCATACACCTCCCGTTCGATCAGCGGAAAATATTCGTGGGTCTTGCCATAAGCCTTGTGGCCGACAAACCCCTTTTTTTCCAGGATACGTACGACGCTCGACAAGGTGCTGTGTGGCGGCTTGGGATCGGGGCAACGCTCAAGCAGGTCGCTTACGGTGGCCCGGCCGGCTTCCCAGAGGAGCTGCATGACTTCTTCTTCTGCTTTGGTGAGTTTTTGCATGGATGTTATACGATGATTTTGCTGATTGTTGTTTTTTTCAGGGACGGGCGCCCGGGTTGGCAATTGCTTGTTTTTCTTTACTTCACCAACAAACTAGTTTCAAACAAGGGGCGGGAATAATCGGCAAAAACACGAATTTCATACGCTCCTTGTCGCAAGAATAAGTCAAATGCCTGTGCATCCCTGAGGATTGGAATATTCAATACGGGCACGGCATTTTTCCCTGATTGATGCCATTCATCCGCTTTGTAAACCTGTAATAGACGTCCGGTCAGATCCGGCCGGGCCGGTAATTGAACTTGTACGGAATGATCTGCGCACTCTTTCATCCAGTCGGGGTATGCGGCGGAAAAATCGGTACGAGGCATAAAAACACTGACATCTACTTTTCCACGTTGCCGGGGAGAAACGTAGATGGTATCATTGATGGTTAACACAAAGGGTTCCTTCCATTTAAACGAGTCTACCGCTGCACGGTAAAGGCCGTTTTCCTGCTGCGGCGAAACTCCTTCTCTCATCGCCGTACATTCTATCGAAGGCAGATCGCGCCCCATTATTTCGCAGAGCCGCTGACCCATTTTGATCCATTCACCACCGGATTGTTTTTCAATATGCCCATGCCCGGCAAGCACAATCACTTTTTTATTCGGATGTTTTTGCGTGTACGCCAGGATATTTTCAGCCTGAATACGTTCGCGCTTGTTCAGGTTATCCATGTAATTGCCGGTAACCAGTTGTGCGCTGGTATCCTCGTAGGCCAGCAATTCGAATCCAAGCGCAGCGGCATCGCGAATAAGTTGGCCAAAAGCCGGTTCACGGCAATAATAACCGCTTGATTGCAGCGGATATTTTCGCTGGTTGAGCAACGTGTCGTTGTGATCCAATGTTTCCAGGGCAAGGCATCGGAACCCTTTTTGATAAAGTGCCGGCAAAAGTGAGCGAACAAACGCGCGATTTTGTCCCCGGCTGTGCGCCTCATTGATGAGCAGAACAGGTGCATCGCTCCATTTCTCAAGAATATAGGAAACAGCGCTCTGTGTCTTGATATTCCCCTCCCATTGATAGTTGGTACCGCTTCGTTGCGGGAATGCCTTGTTTTCATAGTCAAATACTTGCGGGTACAATCCGGCAAATGAAAGATAGGTCATAGCCGCCTGATAAAACCCGCTTTTTTGCATGGCATTCGCTGAATCCGAACGATGGTAATCCTCATATACCAGGATCGAATCCACGGCAGCTTTATAACCTTGCGTCGCCAGTATTCGGTTGGCCATGTTGAATAAATCCATATCTGGCTTGAGCCGCGTGGCAGATTGTGCCCAAAAAAAACCGGGAAGAAGGAGCAAGAACCAGAAGAACCCTGAATGACGCATTTCTTTTTTATTTTACCGGCAACAAAGGTGTAGCGTGTTTTTTAGTTTTGCAACTATTTTAATAGTTAAATAACGTAAAAATACGTTATAAAAATTATTTCACTGAAAATGAACCATTTATACGGAAAAATAAATTAAACGTTTGAATGGCTCAAACCCTCTTCTTATCTTTTCTGCGATAAATATCGAACTATGCTGCGCCTCTCCACCCTCTGTTCCGCCCTTCTGCTCCTCCTTTCCTGCCGGGAAACGCCGCCTAAAGACGACTACCTGCAAAGAGCACGGGCTTTTTTGGCCACTACGCCCATCGTGGATACCCATATTGATTTCCCCTGGCACCTCGTGGAACACAAAAAATGGTACACGCCCGGCTATACCAGGTATGCCGTAAACAACCCGGACGGCGATTTTGACTGGACACGGGCAAAAAAAGGCGGCTTATACGGACCGTTTATGTCTATTTACATCCCGGCGCATTTCCAGCAAACGCCCGGCCGTTCCAAACAGGTAGCCGATTCCCTCATTGACATGGTGTATGCCATTGTCAAGGATTATCCCGACAAATTTGCCCTGGCTCCCAACGCCGACGACGTGCTGACCAACTTCAAAAATGGCCTGGTTTCGCTGCCAATGGGCATGGAAAACGGCTCGCCCATGGAAAAAATCGAAGATGTGGCCTATTTTCATCAGCGCGGTATCCGTTACGTGACGCTCACCCACAGCAAGGACAATCTCATTTGCGACTCTTCGTACGATACCCTGCATACCCATGGCGGCTTGAGTGCATACGGGCGCGAGGTCGTGCGCGAAATGAACCGGGTGGGCATCATGGTGGATGTGAGCCATCTTTCCGACGAGGCCATCATGGATGTGCTGGAGATAGCCACTCGTCCATTGATCGCTACCCATTCCGCCTGCCGGCATTTTACCGAAGGATTTGAACGCAACCTGCCCGATTCCTTGATCCGGGCAATTGCTCGAACCAACGGTGTAGTGCAGGTGCCTTTCAGCCAGTATTTTTTGGGGACGAAAGTCCGCGACGCCTGGAAAAAGGCCGATGCAGAGAGAGAAGCGCAAAAAATTCCAGAATTCGGGCCGGAAGCCGTGGCCTTTTACCAGGCCTACGGCCAAAAAAACGGCGAGCCGTTCTGGATATCCGTCCGGGAAGTCGCCGACCATATTGACCACATCAAAAAATTGGTGGGCATTGACTATGTAGGCCTCGGCAGCGATTTTGACGGGGTAGGACTGGCCCTTCCGCCCGATCTGGATGATGTAGATGAACTCCCCAACCTGATTGCCGAACTGATGCGTCGCGGTTACACCGATGCGGAACTGCGCAAAATTTGCCACGAAAACGTGTTGCGGGTTTGGCGCGCCAATCAGGGTTGACCCATCTCGTTACCGTATCAAAATTAAACAAATGCTCTACTACCGCGAATTCGGCGCCGGCGACCCGGTGATTATCTTGCATGGTCTTTTTGGTTTTTCCGACAACTGGCAAACCATCGCCAAGGGCTTGTCGGAACATCATTTAGTCGTTACCCCGGATTTGCGCAACCACGGCCGATCTGCACACCTGCCAACACATACCTACCCCGAAATGGCGGAGGATTTAAAGCAGTTCATGGAAGAAAAATGGATGTTCAGTGCGGCGGTTGTCGGCCATAGTATGGGCGGCAAAGTGGCCATGCAACTGGCGCTTTCTCATCCCGACATGGTAGAAAAATTGGTGGTGGTAGACATGGAGCCCCAGCAGGCAGACGACAACCACAGCGATATTTTCGAAGCCTTGCTCGAGATGGATTTGTCAAAAATGACGGATCGGAAAGCGGCTGAAAATTTTCTTGCCGCACGGATCACCGACCCTGGCACGCGACAGTTTTTGCTCAAAAACATTACACGGGAAGACGATGGCGCCTTTGCCTGGAAAATGAATTTGCCGGTCTTGTGGAAACATTTTCCCGATGTACTGGCAGCCGTCGGCGGCGATCCATTCGATAAACCCGCCCTTTTTGTGCGGGGCAGCCGCTCCAATTATATAAAAGACGAGGACTGGCCGGGAGTAAAAAAATTATTTCCGCAAGCCGAATTAGTCACGATCCAGGATGCCGGTCACTGGGTTCATGCCGACAAACCCCGGGAATTGCTGGAGGTTTTGCAGCATTTTTTGAAAAGTTGATCCGGCTTCGCCCCATTCGGCCGGGTCGGGTGTTACAAAAAGCGAAACACCAGTTCCATTTCAAAACCTGCGCGAATCAATGCTGCCGCTGTTTTGTCGCGGGCGTTTTCGTCGCCGACGAATTGGGCGCGTTTTTTTTCTATCCTTTGTTTTAAAACGGTTTCATACTCCGATTCTTCGATGGCATCGAGCGCCTGTGAAATAATGTCGCTTGCAATGTGGCGCATTTTCAATTCCTGGCGGATGCGAATACGGCCCCAGTGGTTGTAACGGAATTTGCCGCCGGCAAATGCCAGGGCAAAACGGACGTCGTTAAAATATCCGTCTTCCTGCAATACCTCGAATATTTGCTCGGCTTCCTGGCGCGGCAATCCGAATTCTGCCAGTTTGCTGCGCACTTCCTTGGAACAACGTTCGCGATAAGCGCAAAAACGCTCCAGTTTCCGGAGCGCCTCGTCGGGAGTAATCGGGCGGTTGAGTGACATATACCAGGACTTTTGTGATTTACGAGACAAACAGGTTCGTGAAGTTAAGCATGTTCAGACAAAACAAACTGCATAACAGCATACAAAAAAACAGGCCACCCCGAAAAGTCGGAATGGCCCGTTTTGCAAAATCAATGCAGGGATCAGATTTTTTGCTCCCACCAGTTTTTCACCTGCCAGCCCAACAGGTACATAACCGGAAGGATGATCAATGTGATAAAGGTGGCAAAACCCAGGCCGAAAATAATCGTCCAGGAAAGTGGCCCCCAGAAAGCAACCGAGTCGCCGCCGAGATAAATTTTTGGGTTACCGGTTGCAAACAGGCTGTAGAAATCAATGTTAAATCCGACGGCCAATGGCACCAGACCCAATATTGCGGCTGTCGCCGTGAGCAACACCGGCGTCATGCGAATACGACCGGCTTCAACGATGGCTTCGCGGACTTTTGCGCCCTGAGCGCGCAAAATATCGGTGTATTCGACCAGCAATATCCCGTTTCGAACCACAATACCGGCCAGGGCTACGATACCCACGCCCATCATGATTACCGAAAAGTCCATATTGAAAAGGGCCATGCCCAGCAACACGCCAATGATACTGAAGAATACCTCCGTCATGATGATAATGGTCTTGCCGAAGGAGTTGAACTGGGTAATAAGGATGATCAGAATGATAAAAATCGAAATGATCAGCGAATTGCCGAGGAATGAAACGGCATCGGCGAATTCGGCATCCTCCCCGGCAAATCCGATGGTAACCCCTTCCTGTTGGGGGTAATTGGCAATGGCCGCTTTTACGGCGTTTACTACGTCGGTCTGACTGGGCTGGTATTCAGCAGTGATGTTCGACGAAATAGTAACAATACGCGACTGGTCGAGGCGGCGGATGCCGCCATAGGTGGTCGTGTATTTTACATCCGCCAGCGAAGCCATCGGAACCGAACGCAGGATACCGCCCATGTTCATGTCGCGGAACGTGATATTCAGGTTTTCTACCGAATTGATATTCGAACGCTGGTCTTCGCGGAGGCGGATATTGACCGGAATTTCGTCTTCTCCGTCCTTGAATTTTGTGGCTTCCTTGCCGAGAATGGCTGTTCGGAATTCGGAGCCGATCTGGGCGGTCGAGATGCCCTCGCGATTGGCGCGGTCGCGGTCAATAAGGATCGAAATTTCAGGTTTTGAAACGATCATGTCACTGCGCAACTCTTCCACACCGGGAATATTCAGGGAGTCGAGATAGCGTTTAACCGCACTGGATACAGTAATCAGCTGTTTGAAATCGTCGCCGCGAATTTCTACCGAAATAGGTTTGGGCGATGGGGGGCCGCCTTGTTCCTGATCCACTACAATTTCAGCGCCGGGAATAATACCCTTGGTAGCTTCCCTGATTTTATCCATATAATCTTTGGTACTCACGCCGTTTCGCTGCCCGAATTCGACAAATGCCACCCCTACCTTGCCTTTGTTGGACGTCGCGGCGCGGTCAAACTGGTCTTCGGAAGCGCCAAGGGCGACATTCGAAATGACCGATTCCACAATAGGATTGTTTTCACCCAGTACTTCCATCACCTTGCTTTCCATGACACGTGTCAGTGAGTCGGTGGTGTTTACATCAGTACCTACGGGCAGCGTCATGTACACATAGATAAAGTTCGGATCAGCCTTCGGGAAAAGAACGATATTTCGTTTGCCGGAGGCAAAAAGCATGAAGGAAAAAATGAACAAGGCAAACACGCTCAACATCATGAGCACCGGACGGTCGAGGGCGAAATTGAGGAATCGGGCATAAGCGTTTTGAACAGCCGGCCAGCCTTTTGTCTGGAACCAGCGCACCACTTTCGAGAGAGCAAAACGGTAAAACGCCACAAACAAGCCGATGAAAACCAACAGATTGCCCATGAAGAAATTGCCGTTGGCATAAAAATAAAGCGTGGAAAGTCCAAACAACACATAACCCAAAATGGTGCGGCGGCGTTTTTTTGCCGGCGGCGCTTCAGTGCCTTCCCGCTTCGGATCGCCCATAAACCACACTGCAAATACCGGGTTGATGATATAGGCTACCAGCAGCGAGGCGGTAAGCGTAATAATGACCGTTACCGGCAGATAATGCATGAATTTACCAAAAATACCGCCCCAGAATACCAGCGGGAAGAAGGGCGCCAGGGTAGTGGCAGTACCGGAAAGTACGGGAAGGAATACCTCGCCAGCGGCTTTTTTGGCGGCTTGAACGATGGTCAGTTTTTTATCTTCATGGTAAATCCGGTGGGTATTTTCGATCACTACAATGGCGTCATCTACCACAATACCCAAAGCAAGCAGGAAGGCAAACAACACGATAAAGTTGAGCGTAAATCCGAAGCTCGGCAATACCATGAAGGCGATAAACATCGAGAGGGGCACCGAAAGTGCCACGAAAATGGCATCGGTGGCGCCCATGAAGAACATGAGAATCAGCGTGACAAGAATAAAACCGATGATGATCGTGTTGATCAGGTCGTGCAGGGTTACACGGGTAGCACGGCTCTGGTCGCCGGTGATGCTCACTTCCAGGTTGGGCGGAAACTCATTGGCTTTCATTTCCTCCACCACTTCCTTGATCTTGTCGGAAGCGTTGATGAGGTTTTCGCCTGTGCGTTTGATGACATTGAGCGAAATCACATTGCGTCCGTTCAGGCGGCTGAAACTTTCCTGCTCCTTGTGACCCATGCGTACATCAGCCACATCCTTGAGATAGAGCATGGCGCCCGACTGAGAGGCAACGATGATGTTTTTGATTTGTTCTACGTCTTTAAAATCACCCCGAATCGAGACCGAACGGGTCATGCCGCCGATATCGACGTTGCCCGCCGAAATCGTCATATTCTCAAAAGCCAGGGCGTTTTCAATGTCGCGGAAAGTCAGACTGGCCGCCGTCATTTTATACTTGTCCACATCTATCTGCACCTCCTTTTCAAGCGCTCCCACCAAATCAACGCGGGTGATCTCGCGCATTTCTTCAATGCGGTCTTTCAACTGGTCGGCATAATCTTTCAACTTGTCGAGACTAAAATCGCCGGCGATATTGACATTCATGATCGGAATTTCAGAAATGTCGAATTCCGTGATGGCCGGATCTTCCAGCAGGTCGGTCGGCAGGTCGCGCGCGGCCTTGTCCACCGCGTCTTTCACCTTTTGTTTGCAGAGCGGAACGTCGAGGCTGGTGTTAAACTCCACGATGACGTTCGAAAAGTCCTGCACCGAATAAGACGACACTTTTTTCACCCCGTTGATGCCCTTCAATTGTTTTTCAATGGGCTTGGTAACGAGTTGTTCCATGTCGCTCGGACTGGCGCCGGGGTAGATCGTGGAAACGAAAATGGTGGGCACCACCACGTCGGGAAACTGCTCTTTGGGGAGCGCGTTGTACGACATGATACCGGCCAGGGTAATGAGCACCGTGATAATAAAGATCGAGGTGCGGTTGTCAATGGACCAACTGGTGGGTTTGAATTCTTTCATGATATGGTGGATTCAAGAATCAATAAAGGATGTGGCCGGGGATCGTGAAAAAGGCTAACTGCCGATTTACGATGCCTGCGTCCTTTCGCCGGCATGTTGTGCAGGTCTTACATTTAAATACTTCCGTCAACCCCTTAAAAATTAACCGTTTCGCCGTTGTTCACATCCTGAAAACCGGTTGAAATCACCCAGTCGCCTTTTTTCAGTCCGTTGAGAATTTCCACCTGGCCGTTGTAGTTCTGGCCTTGTTTTACCGTCACTTTTTTGGCAACCGCCTGTTTTTCGCTGGTTTTTTCGGCGACCAGTACAAAATCGCCGTCTTCGGCTGTCTGGATCAGGTTGACCGGAACAGAGATGGCGTTGGCATTTTGATAGTCCACAATTTTCATCACCGCCACCTGGTTGGCGCTGTAGCCGGTTCCGGGCAGAGAACACTCCACCGTAAACGTGCGGGTGCTGGGGTTGATGGATTTGCTGACATAGGTGATACGTGTGGTGATTTCCTTGTTCAGATCGGGAAAAAACACCTGTACCTGATCGCCCGTACGTACTTTGGCGGCGTAGGCTTCCGTCACTTCACCCTTGATTTTCAGGTTGCTGAGGTTCAGAATATTGCAAAGCGGAATACCAGGAGAAATGGCCTGCCCCTGCTTGAGCATGACCATATCGGCGGTGCCGCTTTGCGGGGCGTAGATTTTATACATCCCCCACTGTTCTTTCAAGGTTGCGATGGAACGTTCGATGCCTTCCTTGCCGTTTTTTGCCTGAATAAAGGCTACTTCGGTACCAATTTTTTGATCCCAAAGCGATTTCTGGCGATTAAATATGTCGGTAGCCGTTACTAATTGGCCTTCGAGTTCGGCCAGGGTTTTAACAATGACGGCATCGTCAATTTCAGCCAGCAACTGGCCCTGGCGTACGTTGTCGCCATTTTTCACCAGCACACGGCGGAGCGTACCGGGCACTTTGGAAGTTGCCATGACGCTTTGGTCGGCATCTACCTTGCCTTGCAAGTCAATGTAATGACGGAATGGCGCCGTTTTCAATTCCGACAGTCCGACGGTTTTTATTTTTCGGTCTGCGGGTTTGCCGGCACTTGTCTGTTTTTCCAGTTCGGCAATTTTGGCTTCTATCTGGGTTTTTTTGTCTTTCAGGGCCGCCAATTCGGCGGCAGGATCTTGTGGTGCGCCGCCGCCGCATGCAACAAGGGTAGCGATCGCAATGGTCAGAAGGGAAAAGAGCGCTTTATTTTTCATGTTGTGGGTAATGTTTAAACGATGTGTTTAAAGTGATTTTGATAATTCACCCGATTAACTCTCCCTCTGATAAACAGGGGATAAAAAAGCCGGGTTTCAAAAACACTTTGCATGGAGACTATGGGCAAACACTGCCTGGAAATGAGTGAGTTGATGGATTTTGAACAGGTTATTGTCCGAGCGCTTTTCGAATGGCGACTTTGGCGGTGAGCAGATCAAACTGGGCCTGCAACACGCCTTGTTGGGCGGTGTAGAGACCAGATTCGGCCTGCGTTACTTCAAAGCTGCTGCCTACGCCGGCCCGGTATTTCGTCTGGGTCGTATCGTAAATCCGCTGAGCCAGCGCCAGATTTTTCTGCTGATTGGCCACGCGTTCCTGTGCATTGAGGTATTGTTTGCGTGCGGCGTCGAGTTCGAGCGCAATCGCATTTTCCAACATTCCTTTTTGAATATCAACGGTTTGTGCGCTGATCACGGCGCGCTCACGTTTGGCTTTGGCGCCGCCGCCATCGTAAATCGGAATGCTTACCGACAAACCGGCCACGGCCGAAGAAATATAAAACCACTTGTCGAAGCCGTCCGATTCCTTGTCGCCGAATCCGCCCTGATAGCTGGGTTGCCACTGAAGGAATCCGGCCACGGTCGGCATCCAGGGTTTGCGGTACAAATCCACTTGCAATCCGTTTAGTTCTCGTCCTTTGAGTAGGACCAGGTATTCCGGGCGCGCCATAAAATTGGGCGGTGTATTCAGATCAACCTCTCCGGTGGCAGCGAGCAGCACGGTGGTATTGTCGGAAAGAGCGAGGTTTTCACCGACGGGCATTCCCATGGAAAATTTCAGGGCGCTCACTACGATTTCACGCTGACGGGCCAGATTGCCGCGTTCGCTGCGCAGGGTGGAAAGGGAGAGTTCGAGGCGGTCAACATCCAGTTGCTCGGCAAAACCGGCTTGATTGATCGCCCGGGTATCGGTAAGCAGTTTTTCGAGATTTCCGATGTTTTTATCCAGAATAGACAGGTTTTCCGTAATCAGCAAGGCCGGGAGGTAGGCATCGGTCACCTTGTTGCGCACGGCCTGCCGGGTAGCCGCCAATTGGAGATCTACATATTGACGGTAATATTTTGCGGCACGCAATCCGATCAGATAAGAATTGTTGAAAATCAGCTGATTGAGTGAAGCGTTGCCTGAAACGCTGTGAACCGGATTGAAAAAAATCTTGGCGTCCGGATCGGAAGCAAACAGTCCGCCAAAAACCCCGTTCAAATCATTGATTTGTGCAGAAGAAAAATTTGGCAGCGCCGGCGTAAGATCAACGGGTCCGCTGGCGCCGAAGCCAAGGGCGCTGCTGGGCAAACCACCACGTTGCAGAAAACCGGTGTATGTTGCGCCGGCCGAAATTTGGGGCAAACCCGTAGCCAGGTTTTCTTTCACCCGCCAGTCTGCATCCTTGAGCTGCAACTGCGCCGCCTTGATGTCGGGGTGATTGTCCAGCGCATACTGAATGCAATCATTTAAGGAAAGTGACTGGGTGTTCTGGGCGGCCAAACCAGCGACCGAAAGCCATAATCCGATAAGAGTCGGTAGTAGTCGGAGGGTATGTTTATTGAGCATGGTGTGCGAGTTTTTCCTGAATCAGTTGCAAGCCTTTTTCCGATGCGATACCGTACATGTAATGGAACAGGTACTCCCGAAAAACGACTTGCTTTTTATAGGTATGTTGTGGAAAAATAGTTTCGTTGAACAATTGAAAACTGGTGACTACGTGTAGTTTGGATACAATATCTACGTCAAAATCGGCTCGATACAAGCCCTCTTTCACGCCGCGTTCCAAATTCGCCCGCACCATTTGATATAAAAAATCGTGCTGAAAGGTTTCCATCTTTTCCCAGGCCTCCCGATGATATTTTTGAAGATCATACACGATATTTGATTTCATCTGTGCAATTTGCTGCGCATTAGCTTCCATGACGATGAACAACTCATCAATTGCATTCGAAGCCTGCTTGAACAACACGTCGCACATCTTTTTCTCATCCTGTATGTGCCGCTCCAGTACCTTATTCACCAAATCATCCTTGCTTTCGACAAATGTGTAGAGTGTCTTTTTGGAAATACCCAGTTCCCGCGCCACGTCGTCCATCGTGATGCTTTTAATCCCGTAACGGAGAAACATTTCTTCCGTACGCTTGAGCCATTTTTCCTGCTGTTCTGTAAACATCCTGCTGTGCGTGGTTTTTTGAAAGGTTCGGCAAAGGTAACGATGGAAACGTTTTTGGGTTTAAATGTTTCCTTTGTTTATTTCGTTTTTCGACGAACGTCGAATAATATTCCAAAAAGCCCGCTAAAAAAACAGACAAACAGAACAAAATAAAAGTCGGGAGGTTCCTCACCTTAAAAATTTATTGCAAATACCTACCTTTGGGGCATGTCAGCCATCCGCCTCGCATACCTGGCTCTGGCCCTGATTTGTATCATTTGGGGCACCACGTACACTGCTATCAAGTACGCCATTGTTGATTTTCCGCCTTTTTTACTCGTCGGGATCCGGCAAACAGCCGCCGGACTGCTGTTGCTGGCCCTGGCGTTCATCGGAGGTAAAACATTTGTACCCAACCGTCGCTACATCGCCGTGCAAGCGTTGACCGGACTGGCCACTATCACCGGCGGCAACGGCTTTGTCACCTGGGGCATGCAGTATGTTTCGTCGGGACTGGCAGCCATCATCGGCTCACTGACGCCGGTGGTCGTCGTGCTGATTTCCTTGGCCTGGCAGGGCAACGAACGTATCAACGGACGTATGATCGCCGGTGTTCTGCTGGGTTTTGGCGGACTGGCGCTCATTTTTCGCGAAGGCTGGCAGGATTTTGTGCGGCCCGAATACCGCTGGGGAATCGCAGGTTGTTTCGCCTCCTGCCTCACCTGGTCGCTCGGCACTGTCATGGCCAAACAATGGAATGCCCCCGGGGTTTCCCCCCTGCTCAACGCCGGATTACAAATCACTGCAGGCGGACTGGGCGGTTTTGCCATGAGTGCCTTGTTTGATTCAACGCACGAGATTCATCACACACAAATGGGATGGATCTCGGTAGCCTACCTTGCCATCATAGGCTCGTCGCTGGCATTTACACTGTATATGTTTGTGTTGAAACATCTGAGCGCCACCATCTCCTCATTGTACACCTATATCAATCCGGTAGTAGCCATTCTGTTGGGCTGGGCGCTGCTCGGCGAGTCGCTTACTGCCTGGGAAGCGGTAGGTATGATCCTTACCATTGTGGGCGTCTGGGTAGTAAATTCAGGAAAAAATTAACCCGTACACCGTCTGCCGTCCACCTTCCACCGTCTGCCGTCCACCTTCCACCGTAGGCCGTCCACCTTCCACCGTAGGCCGTCCACCGTCTGCCCTCCACTCAAATCAACCCCCGCGATTTCAATTCGAGGTATTTGTTAATGGTGTTGAGGGTGAGGTCTTGCGGCTTGGTTAATACTGCCTGAATGCCGTATTGGCGCAGTTTGGTTACCATTTCTTTTTTGTCTTGCAAGAACTGCCGGGCTACCGTTTGGCGGTACACATCGGCGGTGGTATGCACGGTTTCGCCGGCCAGTTTTCTGATTTCGGTATTTTCAAAAAATACCACCACCAGCAAATGGGCGCGGTTGAGCCGGCGAAGCGTGGGCAAGGCCCGCTCCAGCGCGTAACTGCTTTCAAAGTTGGTAAACAACAAGAGCAACGACCGCGCGCCTATGAGGCGCCGCACGGCTTCGTACAACAATTCGTAATTCGACTCGACAGGGCGCTCTTTTTCGCGGTACAAACTTTCCAGAATGCGCGTTAACTGCCCCGTATCCCGCTCTGCCTTCAAGGTGGCGCCGATAACGTCGGAAAAACTGAGCAAACCTGCCTTATCCTGTTTTTTCAGAATGATATTGCTGATTGCCAGCGTAGTATTGATGGCGTAATCCATCAAACTCAGGCCATCGAAGGGCATGCGCATCGCCCGGCTTTTATCTACGATACAGTACACCTGCTGGCTGCGCTCGTCTTCGTACTGGTTTACCATCAGCGTGGCACGACGGCTGCTGGCTTTCCAGTTGATGCTCCGGTAATCATCGCCCTGCACATAGTTTTTGATTTGTTCAAATTCGTAGGAATGACCAATTCGGCGCATTTTTTTGATCCCGGTATCGTGCGCAATGTGCCGCATGGCACGCAATTCAAACCGTTTCATCTGGATAATACTGGGATAAACATCTACCTCCTGCGTCTGTTCGATAATGATCCGGCGTTCGAGGAGGCCGAGCCGGGTAAGCACAAACAGATTGATATTCCCGAATGCATAAACGCCGCGGGTAAAGGGTGTAAAGAGATGCTCGGCGAGATAAGCCTGTCCCGCCGGCAGCGCTACATTTACTTCAAAATCGCGTTTTTGAAATTGCACCGGCAGTTCATCCACCATATTTACCCGTATGAAAAATGACCCCTGATTTTCTATGTACCAAGTCACAGGATTTTGATCGGAAAGTGAAAAAACGGGATTCGCTTCCCGCTTGCACTGCACCCTGGGACGTTTGAAAAAAAGTAAAAACGCATCCGTCAACACCAATGCCAAAACCCCGGTCAACGCTGTTTGTGCCAGCGGAAACAACCAGGAAAACGGGTAAGCCAGGGCAAAAAAGGCCACCAGACTTCCTAATACAATAAAAAAACGGT
Source organism: Saprospiraceae bacterium (assembly GCA_033762055.1). Classification (GTDB taxonomy): domain Bacteria; phylum Bacteroidota; class Bacteroidia; order Chitinophagales; family Saprospiraceae; genus M3007. The sequence goes on along the minus strand of JANRLZ010000128.1, from coordinate 6,583 downwards.
CGCTCAGGTACATATCTGACAAAGGTCGGAAATTCTGTCGGACAAATTCAAACGCATCGTGTAACCCGGATGTATACCTGGTTTTTTTCTTGTAAAACACCCTAATTTTCAGTTTTTTTGCCGCGCATCAAAACGCTTCCTTTCATCACCAGCCCGCCGTCCATGCGCCTTCTCTTCTTTTTTATCGCTCTCTTTTTATACGCTCCGGTTAATTCACAACCCTGCAACTACCTCGCCTACGACGGCTTTTCCTACGCCGCCAATACCCCCCTTGAAGCCCGGCAAGGCGGCGCCGGCTGGATGGCGCCCTGGAACGTGCAGGGGGAGAATACCTCGGTACCAGGCTATCAGATCGCCTCCGTTAACGCCCCGGCCTGGCTTGATCTGCAAACAGCCGGCGCACATGCTTCCGGCGGATTTCAATACCTGACTGCCGGCCGGCGGCTCGATACGCAAAGCGACGGACCTTTTGCGCCCTGGCTCAACAACGATGGCGCGATCGGGCAACCCGGTACGACGTTGTGGGCAAGCGTATTGCTGCGCAAAAACCAAAATAACGACGAAACCGTCGCTGCTGTCTGGCATGAAAGCAACCTCCAGTGGTGCGACGGCTGTACCTCCAATAAAATAGCGGTCGGTTATTTCGGCAGCAACTCCGATGTAGGTGGTCAACGCCGCTGGACCCTGCGGATACACGACGCCTATTTCCCCTCCACGTATGCTGTAATTCCCGGCGAAACCGTGTTTTTGGTGGTAAAACTGGAATTCAATACCGGCGCAACGCAGGTCTCCCTGTTCGTCAACCCACAGCAGTTGGGGAATGAGATGCCGGCGCCCGATATGGTACAAATGAGCGGCAGCCCCGTACTGATCCGCAGTCTGGCGCTCTACCTGGGCAATGATCCAGCCAGTGCCGAAGCCGACGAGCTCAGGATGGCCGCTTCCTACGCCTGCGTTGCACCTGATGCCGGCATAAGCGTCAACCAGCCCCCTGCCGCCAATTTCAGTATGACCCCGCCGGCAGGCACGGCGCCGCTTTCCGTCCTGTTCGACGGCACGGCTTCTGCCGATCCGGATGGCAACATCGTTTCATATGAATGGAATTTTGGTGATGGCAGTGCAGGTGCGTCCGGCGCTGTAGTGAACCATACATTCACCGCCACCGGCATCCTGACCGTCACGCTGACCGTCCGGGATAACCTGGGTGTCGAACACAGTCTTTCACAAAATATTACAGTGCTGAACAACAGCGGCGCCTTTAGTTGTCAATTGGGTTTGGTAAATGAAAAACTGGCCTCCTGCAGTGGCAACGACGGCCGGTTTCGGGTAACCAATTACCAAAATATTCCACTGCAATTGCATGACGCCGACGGACTATTGATTCCGCCTGCAGCCGGAAACTCCAATGTGTACGACAACCTGGCGCCCGGCATTTACCAACTTAGTGCCAATGGCGTCAACGGTTGCCGCGATACGTTTGACGTGCATATACAGCGCGACAGTAACACCTGTCCGGGCTGGACGCCTGACCCCTGTGCGATGAAAATCGGTGTCGGAATCGAAGGTCTGGCGTATTATACCCAGAGTCGCCCGTTCAAGGATTTTTTCAAATCATGCGGCACGTGGATTACTTACGACCCCAATCCGCCAGGTGGCAATTTTGTCTGGAACACGGAAAATCAGGCCCATATCCCCGCCGATTCCAACGGGTATGCCACCGGGGTACCGTTTATTGTGCCCAACGGCAGCGGACAAAACAACCTGCGCGGCATCCTGTCGGCGCTGGGTTTTATCCCGGTAGGAACGCCAATGCGACTGCTGTACGACGGTGTTGGTACCCTGCAAATGCAGGGAAATGTGACGGTAACCAACAGCCAGCCCGGGCAAATTGACTTTATCGCCAACGACGACGGGAATATTTTTTTCAACCTGACTTCTTCCCAGCAGGGCGATCATGTGCGCAACATTCGGGTGGTGGAGCAGAGCAACCTGGGAACTTATCTCAGCCAGCCGTTTCGGCAAGGGTTTCTGGATAAATGTGCGCCATTTCACACCCTGCGTTTCATGGATTGGCCCCGCACCAACGGCAGCAACCAGTCGCAATGGGCCGCCCGCCCCCGCCCCGGCTTTTATTCGCAGGCTGAAAACGGCGCAGCCTGGGAATACATCATTCAGGTGGCCAACGAACTGGATAAAAACATCTGGATTTGTATTCCGCACCAGGCCGACGACGATTACATTGCGCAAATGGCAACGTTGTTTCGCGACCAACTTGAGCCGGACATTACGCTGTACATTGAATACAGCAACGAAGTATGGAACTGGATTTTCCCGCAGGCACACTGGGTAACGGACAACGGGCCGCAGAACATCAGTTATCCGCGGCGTTACGTAGAACGTTCCTTGCACGCCTTCGATATCTGGATGGAGGTTTGGGGCAATCAAAACAACCGCTTGAAGCGGGTATTGGGTACCCAGAACGGGTACGACTGGATTACTGAAGAAATCCTGGCCCATGCCGATCCGCACCGTTACGATTACATCTCGCCCTCCTGGTATGTCGGGCTGAACCATGGCGCCGATGGTGTGCCCAACCTGCAGGCTTTAGGCGCTGCTGCTACCGCCGAAGAGGTGCTGGCAAACGCCCGCCATACCTTCGAGAATTTTTACCCGCGCTGGCAAATGGTGTACAAAACCGCCAAACTTTACGGAAAAAAAGTGGTGAACTACGAAGGTGGCCAGCACTTTACCGATTTTACCATACCGCCCTACATCCAGGCCATGTACGATGCTCAGGTGCATCCGGGCATGTACGAACTTTATAACAGCATGCTCGACAGCCTGCGTCGGCTGGGCAGCGAACTGCCCCTGGCTTTTGTGCTTTGCGGGCCCTGGCAAAGTCAGTACGGTTCCTGGGGACACATTTTCAACGAAGACGATCCGGCGCCCTGGAACGATCGTCCGAAATTCCAGGTATTGCTCGACCAAATGGCGCAATGTGTGGAATCGCCGACAGGAACCCGGCCCCTGGAAAAGGCGTACGATACGGTATGGGAAATTTTCCCCAACCCGACAAGCGGCACATTTACCATAAAAATTCCGGAAGAATGGGTCGATCGCGCCGGTGAAATCCGGGTTTGTGATTTGTTGGGCAAAACGCTTTTCACTCAACCTCTGTCGGCGGGTACGATTGAGACGGGCGCATGGTTGCCACGGGGTTTGTACGTGATTACCCTGTACGATACGCAGCACAATTTGGTCGGTGCAGCACGTTTGGTAAAAAATTAGCCGGGTCAGGATTTATCTACAAATGCTGCGTATGCTTTTCCGCGTCGTTCGGCCAGCACATCAAAAACCAGCATGACAGCGCTTTGCGCGAATAATCCGGCGCCCAAACCCTTTGAAAAAGTAAGGTCATTGTTGAGCAGGATAAGCAGTAACCCTGCTGCATTAAGCGCCAGTTCTATGCCTTTGATCATCACAAAGTTGCGCAACACTTTAGCCATGCGCGGCGCTTCGGCGGCGCGAAATTCGGCGGGTGAATCGTCGCGCAGTTTTTCCAGGTCTTCCGCCTGACGATCACTGCGGCGGGCTAGGGTAGCGCCTACCATTACCTGAACCATACCAATCAAGACGAGCGGAATCGCCAGTCCGGTATAAAACGGCGCACCGGCGCTGAGCAAGACGCCGCCGCCCAATGAACCGGCAACGATACCAATAGCCAGCGCGACCTGTCCGGCTTTTTTTTCGGCTTGAAAATAGGTATAAATCATAACGGGTGTTATTCCACTTTTGAAAAACTCACCTGGGCATCGGGGCGCAGGAAAAGCATGCCAGTGGTGCAAACCGTATCGCCGGCGGCAATTCCTTCCGTGATCTCTACCATGTCGGCTTGTCGCACTCCGGTTTTTACCGTTACGAAAGTTGCTTTACCGCCCTTGCTGAGGATAACTTTTTTGTCACGAGCTTGCGGGATAACTGCTTGATTGGGAATCAGCAATGCCTGGGTTTTGTTGCCAAGGGTTAGACTCACCTCGGCAAAAGCACCGGGTAACAATCCGCGCCCGTCGCTGACGGTAGCACGCACCTGCAAGTCGCGCGAGCCTTCCGTTATGCGCTGTTCGGTGGCTTGTACCGTAGCACGGTGGGCCGCGGGACTGCCTTCGACGTTGAATTCGAGCGACTGTCCGACCCTGATTTGCTGGCTGTATTTTTCCGGCACGGAAAAATCAAGTTTGAGTGCCGAGGCGGAACGAAGGGTGGTTATGGCGGTGGCGGGTGTTACGTAAGCCCCCGGGCTGATACGCCGCAGACCGAGTACGCCGTCGTAGGGTGCGCGCAATTCGGTTTTGGCGATGTTGACGCGAAGCAGTTCCATATCGGCGCGAAGGGTTTGGGTTTGCAATACAGCCAGGTCGTATTCCTGTTGGCTTACACCTTTTACCTTGAGCAGTTCGGCGAGGCGTTGTTCGGTAATTTCGGCCTGTTTGAGCTGGGTTTCGAGTTTGCGCAACTGGGTTTTCAGGTCTTCATCGAATATTTTCAACAACAGATCGCCCTTGCGTACCGCACGACCTTCGGGCAGGTTCAGGCTGACCACCCGGCCGGATGCTTCGGGGTGTAATTCCGTTTCTTCGGCAGGAACCAGTGTGCCGCTTGCCTTGACGCGTTCAGACAAGGTGCCGGGTTTTACCACATAGCCTTCCACGGCCGAAACGCTCAAAGATGCGCTTTTCCCCGGCCCTGCGCCGTTGGGTGATTTTTCAGATTTGGCACAGGAGTAAAAAAATGCAACAGGCAGGAAAAGTGCGAAAAAATACTTCATTAAGATACAATTGCAGGTGGAGGGTTGATCGGCAATTCGGGGTCAAAAATAAATGGAAATGGCTACAACTGGATGCTGAATCTATCAAAACCCCAAAAAAGAGATAAAGTTGAATAAGTACTCCGATGGAATTTATTTGGAAAATTGAACGCCGGAATACTTGTAATCGCCTTACCGGGAATCTCCCGGCAATTGGCTTCCTTTGCAGCGCCTTATTCACCGCGCTGAACCATGTACGCTTACGAAACACAAATCCGCGTCCGCTACGGCGAAACCGATCAAATGGGCTACCTCTACTACGGCCATTATGCCCAGTATTTTGAGGTGGGGCGCGTGGAAACCATTCGGTCGTTGGGAACCACTTACAAGGAGCTGGAAGAAGTACACGGTATCTGGCTGCCGGTGGTAAGCCTGGAAATGCGTTTTGTGCGCCCGGCGCATTACGATGACCTGCTGACGGTGCGCACCGAAATCCGCGAATTACCCGATGCCTACATCACCTTCCACGTAGAGATTTTCAACGAACGCCGAAAACTCGTCAATGCCGGTCGGGTAAGACTTTGCTTTTTCGACCCCGCCACCAAAAAAGTGGTGCAGGCGCCCGACTACTTACTCGAAAAACTGCGACCGCATTTTCCCGGCTGAAACGCCTTATCGCGCCCATAGGTTGTATTTTAATATGCAGTAAATCGCCCGGAATCCATCTTTCGCCCCGATCTTCTTGCCTTCAGCATAGGTGCGCCCGTAGTAGGAGATACCTACCTCATAAATACGCACACCAGGTACACGGCTGATCTTGGCCGTCACTTCCGGCTCAAATCCAAAGCGTTTTTCTCGCAGTTTGAGTCCTTTCAACATATCCGCCCGGAACATTTTGTAACAGGTTTCCATGTCCGTCAGGTTCAGATTGGTAAACATATTGGAAATGAAGGTCAGAAACTTGTTGCCGATACTGTGCCAGAAAAACAGGATGCGGTGCGGTCTACCGCCCATAAATCGCGAACCAAAAACTACGTCGGCAAAGCCGTCGAGGATCGGTTTGAGCAGTACATTGTATTCGGCGGGGTCGTATTCAAGGTCGGCATCCTGAATAATAATGTAATCGCCCGATGCATGCTGGATGCAGGTATGGAGTGCGGCGCCCTTGCCCTGATTTACCTGGTGTTTGAGGTAACGAATATTCAGTTCGGGATTGGCTTCCATGTAGCGCCGGATAGCGCCCTCCGTATCGTCGCGCGAGCAATCGTTGGTAATAATCAGTTCCTTTTTAAATCCGCCGACCAGTTCGACCGCCTTCACTTTGTCCAAAATGCGGTGAATCGTGCGCTCTTCGTTGTAAGCGGGTATAACGATGGAGAGAGTTTGGTTCATAATTTGCTTTAATGTATTGGCAATCAGCGGTTTGGATTGTCGAAATACCGTTTGGGAGTAAATCAGGTTTGCCGACCTGCCCTGTTTTCAGGCGGCGAAGGTAAGTTCCTGTAGCGGAATTTCTGAATTCGGTCATGATTTGCCTGTTTCAGGAACGTTTTTGTCCCGTTTGGGAATCAATAACGTTTCAAATCCGTCATCTGCCACTTTTTGGCATTGCTTTTGGCCTGTTTTATTTGACGTCTTTTTGTCATTTGAAAATTTTAAACAAAAATACCGCCCGAATTGAAACTTATTTGTGAAAAGCCTCGTTAAAGGCTTCGTAATCAAAGTTTTAACCCATTCCCAAAATCGTTACAAAAACTTCTTAATCATGGCAGCACCGCG
>JANRLZ010000127.1:0-9398 GCA_033762055.1 Saprospiraceae bacterium | reverse complement strand
TTTGATGCGCTCGTGGTAAATGTCGAGATAGGCAAGATAGTCGAGCTGTTGCAACACAAAGTGTGAGGGGTCGTAGAGGATGTTGCAACGCGGGTGGCTACCGGTGGCTTCCAAAAACCGCTCGAACGTAGCGCCATCGTGCAGGTCTTCGCCGGGATGAATTTCATAACAAACATCTACACCACATTCATCGAAAACGTCGAGAATTGGTGTCCAGCGATCGGCGAGGGCTTTGAAAGCAGCTTCGACCAGGCCTTTGGGGCGTTGTGGCCAGGGGTAAACGGTGTGCCAGATCAAAGCGCCCGAAAAAGTAGCGTGGGCGTCAAGGCCGAGGTTCTGACTGGCTTTGGCGGCGTATTTAAGGGTTTGGACCGCCCATTCGGTGCGTGCTTTGGGGTTGCCGCGCAAATGCTCGGGCGCGAAGGTATCGAACATCAGGTCGTAGGCAGGATGCACCGCCACCAGTTGTCCTTGCAGGTGCGTACTCAACTCCGTAATCGCTACGCCGCAGGCTTCTACCCGGCCGCGCAATTCGTCGCAATAGGTCTTGCTCGAGGCCGCTTTTTCCAGGTCAATCAGCCGACTGTCCCAGGTCGGTATTTGTACGCCGACATACCCGAGCGAAGCCGCCCAGCGACAGATGCTTTCGAGATCATTGAAGGGGGCGGTATCGCCCATGAACTGTGCAAGAAAGATGGCAGGTCCTTTCATCGAAAAAAAACGGTGAGAAGTGAGGCCCTCCGGCGGGCATTGAACGGTGCAAAAATGAAGCGATTTTTACTTTTTGACTGTTCCTTTGCAAAATCATTTTTTCACACATGTTCCCTCCCGACTTAATGACCGCGATTTTGTGTTGGCGCGATTTTTTTCGGCGGGAAAATATTGAAAAAACAGACCTTGCCGATCTTCGCAGCAGGACAGACAGGAGGGTGTAAACAGAAAAAATAACCAACCATACACAACGAAAAACAACTGATTATGGAAATCTTTAGAATTATCAAATCTACCTGGCACGGCAGAATTGCACTGAGTATTGCAACAACTGTAGGTGCATTATGGATACTGGCTGAAATAATTGTGATGTTTCGCGAATTGCCGGATGGACTTCAGTCGCTCAAGGTTTGGCTGGGTACCTACATTCAACCTTATGGCAACGTAATCGCCAACTCATTGATTCTGTTGTTTGTTGCAACAACACTGATCGCAGTTCTGGAGGTATTGGCACGTTTAAATAAAGCATGGAAAGAAATAGACGAGCGACTGGATACGACCTATCTCAACCTCATTTCTTCCCATTGCAGTATGATGGCATACTGGGAAGCTACCGATATTGAAAATGAATACATAGAGTATATCGTGAGCGATGAAAAAACCAACTGTATTCAGATTGGAGATACGCCCTTAAAAAAACCGATCCCCTGCAAAAAATTCAAACACATGTACCGCGATGATTTCGTCCAGCACGAAGATTCCATTTATCGCCCTTTTCTGCGCCAGTCTGAATGGATTGCCCATACTGATTACAGTAACCCTTCCGAACGAATCAAGGAAACCAGCTACCACCTGCAAAGAGAGTTTGAAATAAAAACGGATGTCAGTCACATCCTGAGCGCAGCCTTGTTTATCATGGTTGACGAAGATTGTGAAATCGTGGTAAACAGTGGCTTTGCTCGTCGCGTGAATGGCTATAAAAGGCTCCACTTCATAGATATGCGCGATTTTCTGGCCAGAGGGAATAATGTCATCGAATTTAAAATAGACAATATTTCTTCCGAGACTTTCACCCCGCACAAACAAAACGTTTACGGCGTGCGATATTTGCTTCGAATCGCCTACAAAAGCACAAAGTCAGCGACTCATGCTCAAAAAATTAACCAATAATCTTCTCAACAACCTCCCTGAAGGCGACGCCCGCACCGGCCTGGTACTGACGCTTTGTGCCATCGGCTCTATGCTGGCTGCCAATTCAGGCTGGGGCGAAAACTACCTCCAACTCTGGGAAACCCGTATTGCCGGCGCCTCGCTGCTCAACTGGATCAACGACGGACTGATGACGGTGTTCTTTTTTCGTGTAGGCCTGGAAATCAAGGAAGAACTACTGGAAGGCGCACTGTCGAGCATGAAAAAAGCCCTGATGCCTGCCCTGGCGGCACTGGGCGGTATGTTGTTCCCCGCTGTCATTTATTTTGCCCTCAATGCCGGCACCCCCGATGCCGTCGGTTGGGGCATACCGACCGCCACCGATATTGCATTCAGCATTGGTATCCTGGCATTTGCCAGCAAACGCATCCCGAAATCGCTGGTGGTGTTTCTAACCGCCCTTGCTATTATTGATGATTTGGGCGCCGTTGTCGTCATAGCCCTTTTTTACGGCGGCGCAGTATCCTGGACTTACCTCGGCGGCGTTGTGCTGGTTCTTCTGTTGATATGGGCTTTGCAACGCAGTCGCTGGAATTTTTACCATACGGCGTTTTCTGTCGTCGCCGGTATTGTTATGTGGTGGTTGATGCATCACTCGGGCATCCATGCCACGATTTCCGGGGTATTGCTGGCGCTGGTCATTCCATTGCACCATAAAAAGAAAGACATCCTCAAGCCAATTGCCGACACACTGAAAAAACCGGTAAACAGTTTTATCCTGCCGCTTTTTGCCCTGGCCAATACCGCCATCGTACTCAACAGCGGCCTGGGACCGGTGTTGGGTTCTTCGATCGGTTGGGGTATTATTTTAGGTCTGGTCGTGGGTAAACCGCTGGGTATCATGCTGATTTCCTGGCTTTCGGTGCGGATGAACTGGGCGCATTTGCCGGAAGAAGTGAACTTTAAAACCCTGCTCGGCGCCGGAATGCTGGCCGGTATCGGGTTTACCATGTCTTTGTTTGTTTCTTTTTTGGCCTTCCCCGATGTTGAACGACAAGATATTTCCAAAGTCGCCATCCTGATTGGTTCGCTGATCGCAGCCATTGCCGGACTGGCCTATCTGAAAGCCATTTCTACTGATAAGGAACGATCAAATAAAAAAACATGAATTTCGACCTGACACTCGCTGCGGCACAGGCTTTGGATGCGCAGGATCCACTCCGGCATTTCCGCCGGCAATTTATTTTTCCCAGGCACACCGATCAGAGCGATGCGCTTTATTTCTGTGGCAACTCGCTCGGGCTGCAACCCAGAACCCTGCGCCAGGCGCTGCTCGACGAACTGGATCAATGGGCCGAATACGGGGTAGAAGGACATTTCCGTGGTAAAATGCCCTGGATGCATTACCATCAATTTCTTACGCCACAAACCGCCCGCCTGGTCGGCGCTTTGCCCCATGAGGTAGTGGTAATGAATACCCTGACGGTGAATCTGCACCTCATGATGGCCTCATTTTACCGTCCGGATCAACACCGATTCAAAATTATCATGGAAGCCGGCGCTTTCCCCAGCGATCAGTACGCCATGGAAAGCCAGGTGCGATGGCACGGGTTCGATCCACAAAACGCCATCGTTGAAATTGCCCCCCGGGAGGGAGCGCATACCCTTCGCACCGACGATATTTTACAAACCATTGAAAACCATCGCGATCAACTCGCCCTAGTAATGTTTGGTGGCGTCAACTATTACACCGGACAATATTATGACCTGGAAAAAATAACCGCTGCCGGCCACCAGGCAGGAGCAATGGTAGGGTTCGATCTGGCGCACACGGCCGGTAATGTCCCCCTGCGGCTGCATGATTGGGGGCCTGATTTCGCGGTCTGGTGCAGTTATAAATACCTCAACTCGGGACCAGGCGGCCCCTCCGGCGTTTTTGTCCACGAACGTCATGCCAACTCTCCCAATCTGCCGCGTTTTGCAGGCTGGTGGGGGCATGATGAAAAAGAACGTTTTAAAATGTTGAAAGGATTTCGGCCGATGTATGGCGCCGAAGGCTGGCAATTGAGCAATGCCCAAATATTTTCATTTGCAGCGCATAAAGCCAGTCTCGATATTTTCGACGCTGCCGGCATGGATGCTTTGCGCGCCAAAAGCCTCCAACTGACGGCCATGTTGGAACAAACGATTGATGCCGCCGATCAGGGTCGCGGACTATTGCGCATCATTACCCCCCGCGATCCGGCGCAACGCGGCTGCCAGCTTTCCTTACTCACAGATTCACGTGGAAAGGATTTATTCAATTATTTAACGGAAAATGGCGTCATCGCCGACTGGCGAGAGCCTAATGTGATACGTTTTGCCCCGGCGCCGCTTTATAATTCTTTCGAAGATGTATGGCGCCTGGGACAACTCCTGCAACGTGTGTAGCCCTTCCGTTTATTTCTTTAATTCTTTGAACAACTCTTCCAATTCCAGTTCATCGCCGGGGGTATAGCCGTTGTGTTCGAAGACGATGTTGCCGCTTTGGTCGAGCACAAACGTATGCGGAACAGCCTGGATATTGGCGGCGGTTTGAAGCTCGCGCGCCGGGTCGAGCAAAATACGGTAGGCCCATTCTTTTTCTTTTACCATGGCCGGCACCTTGGCTGCCGAACGGGCATCATCCACGCTGATGGCAACCAGTTCCACCCCGTATTTTTCCTGCCATTCTTCATAGTAATCCTTGATGGCGTCGAGTTCTTTTTTGCAGGGAGAACACCAGGTAGCCCAAAAACTGATGACGGTTATTTTACCCGATTTGCCCAGTTCCTGGACGTTGATGGTTTGTCCTTCCAATGTTTTTACGTTGGCGGAAGGAAGTGTTTTTTGGGCAATTGCCGAAAGCGAAATCAGCGAAACGGCCAGAACAGCAAGCGTTTTTTTCATTGTTGTTGAATCTTGTATAAAGGTGAAGCAACGAGCCTCTTTGACAAAAACGCTGCAAAAATAAACCCAGCTTTTATGGCGCCAAGCAACTTAACCCCTTGTTAACCGAATTTGTCCGCCGGCGACCATAAAACTTTCGCAGAAAGTCTGTAAAAAAAGAAGGCGCAGCCTTTGCCACGCCCCCTGTTGTTTGACCAAAATGTTCTACATTTTTAACAATTTGCCGGTTGCGGCCAATTGTCCTTGCCGATGAATTTCGTAGCCGTAAAGGCCTGCCGGCAACTGGCTACCGTCGAATATAAAGCGGTTGCCTGAGAATGTTCCTCGTAATACTTGCCGACCGAGTGTAGAGACAAGGGTAAATTCCAATTCGCTGCCTGTGTCATCCATATTATTTGCCAAAACCGTGACCTCGCCGCGGAAAGGGTGCGGCATCACCTGTATTTCCAGACCGGGCAGGAAGTTTTCCTGCGTACCAGACAGTATCAGATAATCTTTTCCCACCGTATGCAGGGTCTGGTTGGTGATAATAGGATCATTAAAATCGAAGAAGATGGCTGCGCTGTTGGTGATTTCAGTTTCCAGCGGCACGTCCTTGCGCTGGCTGATGCGGAATTTTACAAATCCCTGCGAAGCCTCCAGATTCGCGTTGCTGTCGGGCAGATTGATGTTCGGAAATTTGAACACCATCACGCCGTTGCCGGCCATATCAAATTCGTAAGGATGGCTGCTTGCGCCGGTGCGAACCGTGTTCGGATCGAGCCATTGGACAGGAAGCGTGTCGCGGATTTCAATATTAATCGCTGGGGCGGTGCCGGTGTTCTGGAATCGAATAAGATATTCAATATCAACATTTTGATCAATGTAGTGCGCCTCCCCTACCCCGCGTGGAAATCCTTGTTTGTCGTTTGGATCGTAAGAATTGACACTTTCTATACAGAAAATATCGAGCCAGGGGGCGTCATCACCCAGGTTGTACTGATTGACAAAACCCAGACTTTGCGGGCCGGTATCACCACATCCTTCGGCCCAGGCTGCCGGTATGCCAAAATTGGGGGCGCCGGGCGATTGTTGGGCTTCAAAACGGTAGAAACTCCCGTTGGCAGGGTATTCGAACTGCATGGATTCGTTCGAATTAAGCTGGAACTGACCGGGACTTTGCATAAGCAACACATTGTCTTCAATGACGATGTACTCCAGAGGGGCCGACATATTGCCCGGGCCAACATTGCGGAGGGTAAAAATTACCTGATCGTCGTTACAATCAACCGCTACGGTGATGCTTGAGCCGTCCCAGTTTGCACCGGGAGGAGCCTGGCAGGTATCCGGGAACGCATGCGCTTCCACGCAGTAGGTTTGGCCCACCGGCTCATCGCAGGGAGTAAAAACCTTAACGGTAAAATTGCCCGATTGAAATGCGGTCAAATCGCCGAGATCGAAGGTGTACACATTGCCGTTGGCGGTGTAAGGCAAACTGGCGCTGTTGACTTGCAGGGGTTGGTCGAAAGTAAGTTCGACGGTGGCATCGGTGATGACCAGCGAAGTGTTATTGCGGTAATTGAGGTAGAAAGTCGTTTCAAAACAAGGGCGCAGGATACCGCTGGCGATATCAATTTCCACCGTGGGGCAGGGCGGTAAGGTATCGCAGTGAAACCCGATGTTGGCCACCATATCGAATCCCGGGCCTCCGGAAAAAACACGTTCAATATTTTCACATACAATGGTACAATTTTCGTCAAAATCGGGGGGAGGCAAAGGAGAAAGATACGCTTCGATAAATGAACCGCCCTGTTGGGTCGGCGGCACAACAATGGCGTAATATCCATCGGCATCTGTAGTGCCGTACAAAGTGTCAATGTCAAGTCCGAGGGAATCAAATACGATGGCCCTCATGGTCCAGTTTTCCATACCGATTTCGAATGGATCCCAAATACAATCGCCGTCAATATCCTGAAAAAGATTTCCATAAATATTGTTGAGAGCAGGCGGTGGTTGCGCAATACTTCTGCCGGCTAAAAATACCAGCAGCAAAAGCGTAAGGATTTTTCTTGTGTTCATGATCTGAATCTTGATTGAGATGAATGATTGTTGTTTGAGTTTCTTTTTGCAGGATGCCGCGGCATTTTTCCTTGATGAGACAAAGGTGGGCACCGTTGATGATGGGCGCAAACAACAAATTTGTACTTTTGTCAAAGAGTAAAATGCAACAAAAAATAAATAAATGATTGATAATAAACTGTTTGAGTTATATAAATCATTCAATTCTGTCGAAAAAAGAGAATGCGCTACTTACCTCAAAAGTGCCTACCATAACCGGCGCGACGACGTATGGCGACTTTGGGAGTTACTGCCGCAAAAAAAATCGGCCGGGTTATCCGCCGAAACGCTGTTTGAAGCGATCTATCCGGGCCGCCGCTTTCAGGATGCGCAGTGGCGGCATTTGCAATCCTTCCTGACAGTTTGCATGGAGCAGTTCCTTGCTCAACGCGCCTGGGAGAAAACGCCTCTGCTTGCAGATTTGCATTTGGCGCCCGTTTACCGGGAGAAAAATCTGCAAAAACCACTCGAACACACCTTGCGCCGCGCTGCCGAACGCATGGATAAAATGCCGCGCGACCCTACCTATTATCACTACCGTTATCTCCTCGAATGGGAACGGTACAACACCGCTCTGCTGCAACAAGGTCGCTCGCAACCCTACAATCTGGAAGCCGTTAACCGGGCTTTTGATGTTTATACCAGCGCCAACAAACTTCGCCTTGCCTGTCTGATGGAATCGCATCGTGCCGTATTTCAGGTGGAATACGATCAAACATTTCTGCCCGATCTGTTGCATTTTCTTGAAAAAAGCGATTTGTTGAACGTGCCGCTCGTAGCACTCTACTTCTATTGTTATCAATCGCTTACAAAAGGCAGTGAAGCTGATTTTCGCGCATTTCGCCTGGCGCTTGAACAACAGGGAAAAGACTTGCCGGAATACGAAACGCGCACCTTTACCCTGCTCGCCATCAACTATTGCATCCGCCGGCTCAATACCGGCGAAGAACGTTATGTGCGGGAAGCGTTTGATCTGTACCGTATCGGGCTTGAAACCCGGGCTTTGCTGGAAAATGGAATTCTTAGTCGTTTTGCATTCAAAAACATGGTAGCCCTGGGTTTAAAACTGGAAGAATTCGAATGGGTGGAGCGTTTTATTGCCGATTTTGAGTCGTTTCTTGAAGAAAAATACCGCAGCGCGCAACGCGACTACAACCTGGCCAAACTCTATTTTACCCAAAAAAACTATCACCAAGCCATGCCGTTGCTCGCTCGTGTAGGCGAAAGCGATCTCCTGCTCAACCTCGACAGTCGGGTATTGCTCCTTAAGATGTACTACGAAACCGGCGAGTTTGATGCGCTTGATGCCTTGCTGGCCAGTTTTAAAATTTTATTGCTGCGCAAAAAAAAGGTGATCGGCTACCACTCGGCGCATTATCTCCATACCCTCCGTTTTATCCAAAAACTGGTTCGACTTAACCCCAACGACAAACAAGCTGCCGCTGCGTTCCGGGCGGAAGTAGAGGCCGATAAATCGGTGATTGAAAAAGACTGGCTGCTCGAGCAGGCAAGGTAATTTTCAAGGCAAACACAATTTGCGCAGGGCAATACTGTCGCCATTAAACACATTAAAATCAACGGGTTCATTGATGCCGTTTACCTGACCCCGATCGCTGTGCTGCCAAAAATGCCAGGGTTCTTCACCCGGCATATCGAAATCGGCAACATGGTAGTGCGCAATCCAGAACCGATACCCTTTAAAGGCTTCGTTTCCAGCAAAATAGTTTTTGTAAAAATCGCGGTTAGTGTACAGGATGGGGCGTATTTTGTAGTTCTTTTCGAGTAATTCGAGAAATTCCTTGGTGAATTTCTGAATCTGCGCCTTGCTCATTCCACGGGTTTCCTCTACATCCACCACCGGCGGCAAATCGCCCGAACGCAGTTTGACCGTGCGGGTAAAATGAAGCGCCTGGTCTTTCACACTTACATTAGGCAGGAAAAAATGGTAGGCGCCCCGAAGGAGGCCGGCTTCCCGAATCCCCTTCCAGTTGCGCTCAAACTCCGGGTCTTTCATCCAGGTACCCTCCGTCGCCTTGATAAAGGCAAATCGAATATGTACCCGCCCGACTTTCATATTCCGCACGCGTTTCCAGTCAATCCGGCTCTGCCAGCGACTTACATCTATTCCATGCACCTCGTAACCACCGGGAATACGTATACCAAATTGTTTGTATTCCTTGTAATGAATCGGGTATTCGATCAGCGATCGCAGGCGGTACCGCAACTCGGGGCTGAGAAACAGCAGTAACACGAGCACCACCACCAGCAAGGTCCAAAACTTCCGCGCATCGCCCTTGCTGCGGGCGTAATCAGGCGGTATGATGCGAAAAAAACGGAACACGATTGGAGGGGAGGTTGAGTAAGGTTTAGGAGGCTATTGATTACCCACAAAACCAGCAATCAAGTTCTTTGACAGAAGATTAAGTAAGCATCAGTTATTATCTGTAGTTTTTCCAAAGCTCTGGAAAGTATCTTCAAACCAGGCAATGGTTGTTTTTTTGAAGGGAAGAAGC